>NZ_JBHXRX010000066.1:0-41576 GCF_042714995.1 Streptomyces sp. NPDC058665 | reverse complement strand
TGTTTCTCGGAGTGCGCGAGGACCAGCACCCCGTCGATGTCCACGATCACCTGGCCGCCAGCGGCCGGACTGCTTGCCCCGGCCAACTCCCAGACGCGCTCACGCACTTCGGAACGTGCGCCGCGGATCGCTGCAAGAGCTTTCGGGCCGGACGCGGCGAGCGCGTCGACGAGGCGGGGACCGGTCGGATCAGAGGCCACCGGGCCGAACACCGCCGGCTCGGCCCGCAGCATGCCGACGTCGGCCAGACAGTCGCCACCGAGTGCGACGGCCAGGGCTACATCCAGCAGGATCTTGCCCGGATCGTGCACGGCCCGCCGCTTGCGCCACGGCGCCAGCGCCGCGGATATCGCGGTGTCCAGGGCGGACCTGCGGACCGTCTCGACCAGCAGCACGGCCCCGGCCTGGGCAACAACTCCACGGCCGCCGCCCTCGACACGGACACGCGGGTACGACCCGCTACTCTTCTTCACCTGGAGAGTGCTTCTTTCCTTGCAGCTGACAGGACCCTCGACAAGTCCCATCGTTGCAGGTCAGCAGCACTCTCCATTTATTTGATCAAGACTCGGACAGACCCACTCGCGAAAGCGCGAGGTTAACCCTCACAAAGGTCGTGGCTCTTCTGAACCTGTCCGCCGGCCGCGTCGACCAGCTTTCCAAGGGGAAGTGATCCAGGGCCGGCAGGTATGCGCGAGGACGCTTCCTGCTCAGGTGCGGGTCGTCGCCGTCGCTCCGGAAGGACGAGGTGCTCCCGATCAGATGCTGGCCAGGCGCCGGAAGCGGCTGGCATGGAAGACGAGAGGGGACATGTCCGGTGCCGCGTTGAGACCGTGAACGCGCAGGAGCACGATGTCGTGGTCCCCGCACGGGACCTCGGCGTGGATCGTGCAGTCGAGCCACAGCGTGGCGCCGTCTACGAAGACAGCGCCGTCGTCGGAGGCGAACCAGCTCACGTCGGCGAAACGGTCGCCCCCCTTGGCTGCCAACCGAGAACAGATCTCGTCCTGACCTTCGGCCAGCACGCTCAACCCCAGTCGAGTCTGCTTCCGCAATTTTGGCCATGTTGTAGAGGTCTGCTGGAGGCATACCGACACGAGAGGAGGCTGCATCGACACGGTCGTGAACGAACTCGCGGCCAGTCCTATGGGCTCGCCCTCGCGGTATGCGCACACGGCGGCGATTCCGGATGGGAAACAACCGAAGGCCCGCCGCAGTTGTTCCGAAGCTGTCACCGGTTCTATACCTCTCACCGGAACTTCCTTCCGGTCCACGTCCAGGTCGTCCCAGCGAGCACAGCCGTTGTCCTCTGGATGTCGTCGGACGTCGCTTTGCGTGGTTGAACGGATCTACAACCCGTTGGAGCCGACAACCCAGGCAGGTTGGTCCTAGGTCCTGACGCTCGGAGTGCCTGCAGGCAATGGATGCCACCGTCGGCGTCGGTGAGGATCAAGGCGCCGGTGAGCCCCCAGCAGATCGTCTCCGCAGGAACGGGTGGCAAGTCCGCGACGCCACCAGGCAGGTAGTGCGACGCGGCTACCGTCACGGAGCCGTCGTGATGCTCGCCGCCGAGAAGAAGAAGGGGGCCGATGCCGTGATGGCCGACAGGCTGAAAGCGGTGAGCCTCTGCGATCCGGGTGACTTCTACAGACACGGTTGTGGCACTCGATTCTGCTGGGCGTCGGGGCGGCGCAGGTGCCGGTGGCGCCGACGGCAGGACAGGACTCGGCGGGGCCGCACCCGGACCTTCAGCGTGGCCCGGCGTGTTGACAGCGTCGCTCCCGATGGTTGCGGGCCCACATCTCGTCGCGCTCAACCCCCCCCATGTCGGTTCACCATTCGGATCCGGGTTTGCAATATTCAATCTCGGTCGCTCAGGCATCGCCTGCCAGCGCCTCGATGACGCCTTCGGTCAAA
Organism: Streptomyces sp. NPDC058665; assembly: GCF_042714995.1. Lineage (NCBI taxonomy): Bacteria > Bacillati > Actinomycetota > Actinomycetes > Kitasatosporales > Streptomycetaceae > Streptomyces > Streptomyces sp. NPDC058665. The sequence goes on along the minus strand of NZ_JBHXRX010000066.1, from coordinate 39,662 downwards.
AGGTCGGCATACGCGACCGTCCATGCCTCGACCGTGGCGCGGTCCCACAGGTCGGTCGAGAACTCCACATAGCCGGAGAGCACATCGCCAGTGGGGATCAGCCCGAAGTTGAACTCCGAGCGCGCGCCGGAGACGGCCAGGTCCTCGACCGCCGTGGTCAGGCCCGGCAGTTCGATGTCCGTCTCCAGCGAGTTCTGGTACTGGAAGCCGAGCGCCAGCTGGTCGGGGACCTCGGTGCCCTGCGCCGCCGTCAAGTCTGCCGCCACCGAACGGATCGGCGCCGCGTGGTCGATCGCCTCGACCACGCTGCGCGCCACCTGGTTCACCAGCGCGCCGGAACGCGGCGGTGGCGCCCTCGAACTCGATCGGATCGCCCTTGAACGTGCCCGTGCCGTGCGTTTCCAGATAGCCGATGCTGCCCGCGTCGACGCCGGCCCTGCGCAGGGCCCGCCGGATGGCGCCGCGCTGGCCGTGGGCGCTCGGCGCGGTGAACGCCCGCTTGTCCGCACCGTCGTTGTTGGCTCCCCAGCCGCGGATGACACCGTGGATGTGATCGCCGTCCGTGAGGGCCCGGTCGAGACGCTTGAGTACGACGGCCGCGACACCCGTGCCGCCGACGGTCCCGTCCGCGTCGGCGTCGAAAGGCCGCAGACGACCGCTCTTGGAGAGGATAGAACCCTTGACGTACTGGTAGCCGAGCACTTGTGGCGCATGTACGGCGGTTGCCCCCGCGACAGCGATGTCGCACTCGCCGTAGGCCACGGACTGCGCGGCCTGGTACACCGCCGTCAGTGAACCGGAGCACGCCGTCTGGACGTTGACGGCCGGGCCGGTCAGGCCGAGGCGGTAGGCGGCGCGGTTGGCGGTGAAGTTGCCGACGGTGACCTGTAGTCCCGCCACCCAGTCCGCCAGACCGTCGGGGAGGACGTTGTTCTGCAGATAGGTCTGGAAGGAGTACAGGCGGTAGCCGGTGCTGGCGTAGACGCCCACCTCATGGCCGCCGGTTTCCCCCGCACCGCCCGCGTACCCACCGTTCTCCAGGGCGTGGTGCACGCACTCCAGGAACAGCCGGTGCTGGGGGTCGGTGATACGAGCATCGTGGGCGCTCATCCCGAAGAAGCTCGCGTCGAATCCCGCGATGTCTTCGGGGACCCCGCTCGCGCCGACGAAATCGTCGGCGCGGTACTGCGCCCCGGTCAGGCCCGCCGCGGCCAGTTCGGCCTCGGTGAAGCGGCGGATACGGTCGGCACCCTCGTGAATGGTGCGCCAGAACTCCTCCGGGGTGTCCGAGCCGGGCAGCCGGAAGGACATCCCGATGACCGCCACGGGTTCGGGTGCGGGAATGCAACCAGGTGCGGGCACGGTTTCGGGGGCTGCGGTCATCGTGCCTCGACCTCTCTCTCCACCGGTGACATGTCCTGTGCTGCGGCGTCCCGCTGTACCGGGGGCCCGGTCTTGGTTCTCCGCCCGTGCCGCAGGAGGACGACGAAGAGTACGGCGCAGAGCACGATCGCCAGGCCGTGCAGCAGGCCCACGACGTGGATCGGGGAGTACCGGTCCAGAAGGGCGCCGCTGACCAGCATCCCGAGGCCGAAGCCGGTGTTCTCGACCGAGGCGGACAGGCCGAACAGTCGGCCCCGCTGCTCGTCGGGCGCCGCCTGAAGCCGGGTGACGTAGGCGATCTCGGTGAGGCCGTCGGCCATGCCCGCCACCAGGACGGCCGCGAGGGCGACGCCCGTGGGGAGCCCCGCGAAGACCACGATGAACGCGGCCGACATTACGCAGGCTCCGATCGAGAAGGCCCGCTCTCCCGGCTCCCGGCTCCCGCCGCCTCCCGCCCAGCGCCCGCCCAGCTGCTGCATGACGATGTTGCCGACGGCCCAGGTGGCCCAGAACTGGCTGACGAATATGGCCGGATGGGACGGGTCGAGCGCGCTGGAGTGGACCGGCAGGGCCACGTTGTGCGACGAGGACCCGAGGCCGTCGGCGGCCCTGATCAGTATCATGACCATGAGTACGGGGGCCGCCCGCAGCAGGACCAGCGAACCGGCCCGTCGCCTCCGCGCCCGCTTGGCGGCCTTGTCCGACGCAGCCCCGCCGTCGCCCTTGTCCTCCGTCTCGGGCTTCTCGGGCCGGGTGCGGAGCGGCAGCGAGAGCAGGACGCTTGCCGATACGGCGAACGAGGCGGCGTCGAGAGAGATGGCGGCGATGTACCCCAGTTGCGCGACCACCACACCCGCGGTGGCGAACCCGGCGATCATCGCCAGCGAACGCCCGGTCGCGAGCAGCGAGTTGGCGCGAAGCCGCAGGTCGGGGCCGACGATCTCCGGGATGCTGTTGCGGAGGGAGACGCTCGACAGGGTCGAGCAGAAACCGGTCACGACGGCCAGCACGTACAGAAGCCCCGCGCGTCCGCCGTCAGGAGCGATCAGGAGCACCACCGTGGCGGTGCACTGGGTGAGATCGGCGCCGACCATCAGCTTCTTGCGGTCGTACACCGAGACCAGCCTTCCGCTCACGAAGCCGGACATGACGCTGGTCAACAGGCGGACGGCCATGAAGACACCGGCGGCCAGCGCGCTGTCGGTCACGTCGTAGATGAAGACGTTGAGAGCGACCATGTTGAGATAACTGCCGTACGCCGAAATGGCGTTGCCCAGCACCAGCAGGCGAAAGTGGCTCCTGATCAACCGCATTGCGTCACTCACTGTTGAGCGGCTACGCCGAGCCGCGACGGCCGTCGCTCGCACACGGCTCGAAGGGCGTCCACGGCCCTTCGGACCGGTGACGCGACGCACCCGGCTCGCCAACGGCAGGTGTCCGGCCTTTCTACGACACGCTCCGACCGACGACCGCTATTACGCGGGCCCCTCGCCGGATGCCGCCGCGTGCCGGGGGAGGCAGGAGTGCTCGCCGGTCACCGGCCACGCCAACTGGGCCTTCCCCCGGACGGTCGCGGCGAGCACTCCCGAGAAGATGGCGACGGCGAAGCTGGTTCGTGTGTTTGCGCGCATGAGTTTTCCCATCGGTTCAAGTGCTGGTCCCCGCATCGCCAATGGTGTCCGCGCGGATTCCCGATCCAGTCCCGTCTCATTACTGCTCGTCTTGAGGGCGCGTCAGGTCCGATCCGGCTCACCGTGGACCATCACGTTCCGATGTCGCCCCGCCCCGGAGCGGGCATCAGCTGTACTCGGTGGTGAGCGGTAACGAAACCGGAGGGGATCGGGATGCCGCGCGGACACCATTGGCGATGCGGGGACCAGCACTTGAACCGATGGGAAAACTCATGCGCGCAAACACACGGACCAATTGGTCTCCGTCGTCGTCAGGGCGCTGGGCGTAGAGCGGATCAGCAGCGGGCCGGCACCAATCATGCGAAAAGAAGGCGTGGCAGGGCGCCTCGACTGGCGGTTCCGCGTTTTCGCGGCCGCCCACGCCGCCTCCGCCTACGGCAACTACCTGAATCTGATCGCCCTGAGCCTGTTCTCCTACGAGGTCACCGGCACGGCGTTCGGTGTCGGCGTGGTGATGGCGCTGCGGCTGTTCTCCGGTTTCGTCGCGGGTCTCATGGCGGAGGCGCTGCTGACGCGGATGACTCGAAAATCCGTCATGATCTGCGCCGACCTGTCCCAGGGCGCCGTCTTGGCTGTTCTGGCGGTCTGCGCCGAGCGCGGACCGCTGTGGCTGCTCGCCGCGGCGGCGATGGTGCTGGGCGCCGGAAACACGCTTTTCACCGTGGCCCTGCGCAGCGCGGTTCCGGTCATGGTCGGCCTGGACACCCGTGCCCAGGGGAACGGGCTGCTGGTCGTGGCACGGTCGCTGGCCATGCTGCTCGGATTCGCCTCGGCGGCTCCCCTCATCGGGTTCGGCGGGTACGCGCTCGCGTACGCACTCAACGCGGCGAGTTTCGCCGTGTCCGGCGCGGCACTGCTGGCGCTCAGACTGCGGACCGAGGACGGGGCGAGTACGCACGACGATCCGGGTGAGGCCCACTCGGCGGGTACGGAGGACGGGCAGCGGGCCGTGCGGAAGCGCGGCGTACATCCGTGGCGTGCCGCGAGTGCCCTGCCCTCCCTGTTGCTCGGAATGGTCCTGCTCAGAGCGGTCGACGCCCTGGCCTCCTCCTCGCACAACGTGGCCCTGCCGGTGGTCGCACACGACGTCGGCGGGGCCCAACCCGCGGTGTACATGGCCCGGTTCTGGGCCGCGTGGGCGGCAGGCGCCGTCCTCTCCCATCTGGTGCTCCGCCGACGGCGGGGCGAAGGGTTCTGGAACGAGCGCGGGTTCGCCGTCGGTACCTGCGTCATGGCGCTCTCGTTCGTCGCGGCGTTCCTGGGTCTGCCCGCGATGGCACTCATCGCGGTGACCGCGGTGGCGGGGTTCGCGGACGGCTGGACCGAAATCGTCTACACATCACGCCTACAGGCTGCCGAGGGCCGGCAGCGCAGCCGGTTGTTCGGGCTGTCCGCCACGGCCGAGCAGATCGGCTTCGCGCTGGGCACGGTGGCCGCCTCGGCCGCGCTCGAGACGCTGCCCGCCCTGGCCGTCGTGGGTGCCTTCCACGGCCTGGCCGTGTGCGGGGCACTGGCGTTCTTGCTGTTCATCTCCGGTCGGCGCGGCACAGCGCGGCAGCGGTCGTCCACGAGTACAAGAGAGGGAGAAGACTTCAATGAAGCGAATACAGGGGAAAGCGCTCTGCCGGGGCCCTGAGCCGGAGCGCACCGAGAGCGATCCACGCGACGCCGTGCAGGCGCTGCTGAGAGCAGCGCGGTCCACTTCCGGTGGGGCTGTCGTGAGCGTCGCCGCCGACGGCACGACGACCTCGCAGTCCTATCCCGAACTGCTGGATAGCGCACGGCGGTTGCTCACCGGATTGCGCGCACACGGACTGCGCCCCGGCGACGCGGTGCTGCTGTGCGGGCTGCCTCTGGCCGAGTTCTTCCCGGTCTTCTGGGCCTGTGTGCTCGGCGGCGCGTGGCCGGCGGCCATCGCGGAGCCCCCCGTGCCGGGTTCCCCGGCCTTCGAACGCCTCTCGCACGCCAATCGGCTGCTGGAGCGGCCCCTGGTGGTCAGCGACGTGGCCGGCGCGGCGGCGCTCGCCCAAGCCGCCCCCGATGTGCGCCTCGTGGTCGCTCGGGACTGCCTGGAAGCGGAGCCGGCCGACGACATCGTCGAGCCGCGCGAGTCCGACACCGCCCTGCTGATGCTCTCCTCCGGCAGCACCGGTGTGCCCAAGGCCGCGCGGCTGACGCACGAGGGCCTGGCGGATTTCGCGGCGAGTTCCCGGCGCGTCCTGGACGTGTCTTCGGACGACACCACGGTCAACTGGCTGCCACTTGACCACAGCGGCGCCTTTCTCCTGTTCCATCTGCTCGGAGTCTTCACCGGCGGCACCAACGTCCACGTCCCGACCGAGGTGGTCCTGGCCGACCCCCTGCGCTGGCTCGACCTTCTCCATGAGCACCGGGCACAGTTCGGGTGGGCCCCGACCTTCGGGTATCAACTCGTCGCGGACGCGCTTGCCGAGCCGGCGGACCGGGACCGGCCGTGGGACCTCGGCGGTCTCAAGGCGTTGCTCTGCGGAGGCGAGCGGGTGGCGCTGCCGACGCTGCGACGTTTCCTCGACGCGACGGCCCCGTACGGCGTCCGTGAGGGGCACATCGTCCCGGCGTGGGGCATGGCGGAAACCGTCACCGCCGTCGCCTACGGCCGGCTCGACCGGCCGGGCACCGTGCACCGCCTGCTCAAGAGCAGCCTGGGCGGGGAGTTGGCGCGGGCCGACGAGCGGACCCCGGACGAGCGCTGCGTCACCTTCGTCGCCTCCGGCTCTCCCGCGCACGGTGTCACCCTGCGTGTCGTGGACGACAGCGGTGAACTCGCGTCCGACGGCAGGATCGGCCTGCTCCAGGTTCACTCGCCCTCGCGCCTGACCCCCGGCTACGTCAACGACCCGGAGGCGGACGCCGTAGCCTTCCCCGTCGGGAGGGACTGGCTGGACACGGGCGATCTCGCCTTCCTCGACGGCGGCCAGGTCGTCATCACCGGCCGCAGCAAGGACGTGATCATCCTCAACGGGCACAACGTCTACTGCCACGAGGTCGAGGAGGCCGCCACAGCCGTACGCGGCGTCCGGCAGGGTGAGGTGGCCGCCTGCGGCATCCCGCACCCGGACCGGGCCACTGAGGAGCTGGCCTTGTTCTTCGTCAGCCGCGGCGCGGCCGAGGACGAAAGGATCGCGCAGGAGGTGAGGGCTGCGCTGTTCACGCGGCTCAGACTCACCGCCGCTAATGTCCTGCCCGTCCCGCACGAGGAGTTCCCGAGGACACCCGCGGGGAAGGTGCGCCGCGCCGAGCTGCGGGAGCGTCTGATCGGCGCCGGCCTCGCCGCGGCCTCCGGGCCAGCCCCGGCTCCCGCCCCGGAGCCGCCCCCAGGCGCGAAAGTGGACCCCGGCGCGAAGGTGGACCCGATCGCGGCGACACGGGTGGTGCGGGAGGAACTCGACGCCATGTTGGGGCGTCCGGTGGACGCGGACTCGCCGTTCTACGAACTCGGTCTGACGTCCGTGCTGATCGTGCAGCTGCGGACGCGGCTGGAGAAGCGGCTCGGGGTCCGGATCACCGCGACCGCGCTTTTCGAGTACCCGACCGCCACCGCGCTCGCCGCGCACTTGTCCGACGGCGCGGCGACGCGGCCCGGACCGGAAGCCGTCCCCACTGTCCCGGTCGACCGGGCCGATCAACGCGTCGCGGTCGTCGGACTGGCGCTGCGCTTCCCGGGCGCCGACTCGGCGGACGGTTTCTGGGCCAATCTGCGAGACGGCGTGGACGGTCTGCGGGTCTTCGGCGAGGAGGAACTCGCGGAAGCGGGCCTCACTTCCAGGCAGCGACGTGCTTCCGATCTCGTACCCGTTGCCGGAATCCTCGACGGTGTCGAGGAGTTCGACGCGGACTTCTTCGGCATGAGCCCCAGAGAGACCGAACTCACCCACCCCGCGCACCGGCTGTTCCTGGAATGCTGCCACCAGGCCCTGGAGGAGGGCGGCTACGCGGCCACCGCGCAGGACACCAGGGTCGGGGTGTTCGCGGGGTCGGGCATGAATCTCTACGGCCACCAGCAGCCGTCGGTGACGGGGGTCCCGTACGGGACGGACTCCGCGACCGGTATGCAGACGGCCATCGGCCGGCAGCCCGACTTCCTCGCCAGCCGGGTCGCCTACAAGCTCGGCCTCACGGGCCCTGCCATCGGTGTGCAGACAGCCTGCTCCACGTCGCTGGTCGCCGTGCACCTCGCCGTCCAGGCGCTACTCAGCGGCGAGACGGACCTGGCGCTCGCGGGTGCCGCGGCCGTACACCTGCCGCAGCTGACCGGCTACCGCAGTGAGCCCGGGTCGATCCTGTCGCCCACCGGACGCCTCCGGGCCTTCGACGCCGAGGCCGACGGCACCGTCGGCGGCAACGGGGTGGCCGCCGTCCTGCTCAAGCGGCTCGACCGGGCACTGGCCGACGGCGACACCGTGCACGCGACGATCCTGGGTTCCGCGGTGAACAACGACGGCGCCGCGAAGGTGGGCTTCGGCGCCCCCGGGGTCCAGGGACAGGTCGACGTCGTGCGCCAGGCTCTGCGCCGAGCTGACGTTCCCGCGGAAACGGTCTCGTACGTGGAGGCGCACGGTACCGGCACGCCGCTCGGCGACCCGGTGGAACTGGAGGCGCTCGGCAGGGCGCTGGGCGAGGGCACCGGGCTTACCGGGTTCTGCGCGGTCGGTTCCGTGAAACCGGCCATCGGCCACCTCGACAGCTGTGCCGGCAGGGCCGGGCTGATCAAGGTGATCCTGATGCTGCGCCACCGCACCCTGGTGCCGACACTGCACCTGACCCGGCCCAACCCGGAACTGCGCCTGGAAGGCGGCCCGCTGACCCTGGCCACCGAGCTGCGGCCGTGGAGGGTGCCGGACGGCGTGCCCCGCCGGGCCGGCGTCAGCGCGCTCGGTGTCGGCGGGACCAATGCCCACGTCGTGCTTCAGGAGGCGCCGCCCGTGGTTCCCGAGCCTGATGGCGAACTGCCCGTACTCGTACCGGTGTCGGCCCGCGATCCGCAGGCCCTCGCCGAGATCACCGCACAGCTCGGCGCGCGGCTCCGGGACCGGCAGGACCTCTCGGCCGCCGATGTGGCTGCCACTCTGGCCCTCGGTAGGCCGCACCACACGGCACGCACGGCGGCCGTCGGCCGCACCGCCGGGGACCTGGCACGCGCGTTGGACAACCCGGCGCCGCCCGGACCATCCGCTCCCCCCGGGCCGCTCGTCTTCGCATTCCCCGGACAGGGCACCGCCCATCGGGGCATGGCGAGCGGGCTGTACGCCGCCTCTCCCGCCGCCCGGCGGGTGCTCGACCGGTGCGAGGAGATCTACGCGGGCGAACTCGGCGACGGCTTGCTTCCGTTGCTGCTGGAGGGCGCCGACGCCGAGGACGAGGTCTGGCCGACCGAGACGGCCCAGGCGGTCCTTTTCGCCCACCAGGCAGCGCTCACGGAGGTGTGGCGCGCCGCCGGGATCGTGCCCGCGCTCCTGCTGGGCCACAGCATCGGCGAATACGCGGCGCTGTACGCCGCCGGGGCCCTCACACTCGAAGACGGGCTGCGGCTCGCTGCGTGGCGTGGGCACCTCATGCACACGGCCTGCCCGCCCGGCGGAATGCTCGCCGTCCGCGCCGATGTGGATACCGCACGGCGCGTCGCCCGGAGTGTCGGCGCCGAAGTCGCCGCCGTCAACGGCCCGAGCGCCCAGGTGATCTCCGGGTCGCCACAGGCCTTGGCGGAGGCGGGGCAGCTGCTTGACGGGGAAGGGCTGCGGTGGCGGGCGCTGTCCGTCGACCGGGCCTTCCACTCGGCCGCGGTCGATCCGGCGCTGCGTGAGTTCCGTGCCCTGGCGGAGAAGGTGCCATACCGGCCGCTGCGCATTCCGCTGGTGACGGTGGTCGACGGTGAAGTGCGCGGCGCAGGCTGGATGGTCGACGCGGACTACCTCTGCCGTCAGGCGCGGCAACCGGTCCGTTTCGACCTGGCCATGGGCGCCGCCGTCACGCAGGGGTGCGAGGACTTCGTGGAGATCGGTGCCGGGGGCACGCTCACGGGTCTCGGCAGGCACTGCGTACCGGCGAGCCACTGGTTGGCCGGGCAGGGCAGTGGCGAGGGACCGGACGCCCAGGTGCACGGGCTGCTCACCGCGCTGGGGTCGCTGTATCGCCGGGGAGCCGACCTGAACTGGGACGCGATCACCCGTGGCGGGGGCCGGGTACCGCTCCCGGGACACCCGCAGCGGCGGCAGCGGGTGGCGCTCGCCGTCGCACGAGTGCCCGAGCGGGAGGAGCACGGGCCCGCCGCTGCCGAGGAAGCCGACGCGCCCGGCGAACTGGTTGCGGCTGTAAGGGAGTTGACGGCCGACAAGCTGGGCACAGAGGTGGAGCGGGTCGAACCCGACAGCTCGTTCTTCGAGCTGGGTGCGGACTCGCTCTCCCTGATGGGCATGACGACGGATCTGGAACGGCGCTTCGGGGTCCGCGTTCCGGTTCGAGAACTTTTCGACTCGGCCGACACCCCGCGCAGGCTGGCCGAACGGCTGGCGCGGCTACGGGGTGACACGCTGACCGTGACGGAAGGGCCGACCGTGACGGAAGCGCCGAGAACGCAGGGGGAGCGGGAAACAACTACGTCTGTGGCACCCGTGGCACCCGTGGCACCCGTGTCGCAACCGGCCCACCGGACGACCGCGGCCTCCGCCGACCTCCATGACCTGTTCGGCCGACAACTCGACCTCATGGGCCAACTCGTCAGTCGGGTCGACGAGGTGATAACCAGTCAGTTGCAGCTCCTCGGGTCGTCCACCACCGGACCGCCGCCCGCGGCCACCGTCCCCGCCCCGCCGCCGGCCACCCTCCCCGTACCGGCGCCGCCCCTCGCAGCCCCCGTGCCCGCTCCCGTACACACGTCGTTCACACCCTCCACGGGCTGCGACTTCAGCTTGTACTTCTTCGGCGACTACCCCGACGGCGCCGACCACGACAAGTACGCGCTGATCACCGAGGCGTCGGAGTTCGCCGACCGGAACGGGTTCCACGCCCTGTGGTTCCCCGAGCGCCACTTCAATTCCTTCGGCGCGCTTTTCCCCAACCCCTCCGTCCTCGCCGCCGCGCTCGCGGCGCGGACGAGCCGGATCCGGCTGCACGCGGGCTCCGTCGTCCTGCCGCTGCACCACCCGGTCCGGGTTGCCGAGGAGTGGTCGGTCGTCGACAACCTCTCCCAGGGCCGGGCAGGCCTGTGCTTCGCGAGCGGCTGGCACGCCACCGACTTCTCGCTCGCCCCCCAGCACTACGGCCGGCACCAGGAGGTGATGTACGAGCAGCTGGCGACCGTGCGGCAGCTCTGGTCGGGCCGCCCGCTGGCCACGACGGCGGGCAACGGTGAACCCGTCGAGGTGCGGCTGCACCCGAGCCCCGTGCAACGAGAGCTCCCCATGTACGTGGCCATCGTCAGCAATCCGGACAGTTATCGCCGAGCCGCCGCCGAGGACCTGGGGGTGGTCACCAACCTGATGACGCAGACCGTCGAGCAACTGGCGGAGAACATCGCGCTGTACCGGCGAACCCGGGCCGAGCACGGCCTCGATCCGGCTGCCGGACGCGTCGTGGTGCTCGTGCACACTTACCTCGGCGAGGACGCGGAGCAGGCACGGGCCGAGGCATTCCGGCCCTTCGTGTCCTACCTGCGCTCCTCACTGTCCCTCTTCGACCAAATCACCAACAGCCTGGGCTTCGAAGTGGACCTGGAGAATACTCCGGCGGAGGACGTCGAATTCCTCCTCGGGCGTGCCTACGAGCGTTACTGCGCCTCGCGCGCCCTGATCGGGGACGAGCACTCGGTCAGCGAGACGAAGCGGCGGCTTGAGGCGGCCGGAGCGAACGAGATCGCCTGTTTCGTGGACTTCGGTGTGCCGAAGGAGAAGGTCCTGGCCGCACTGCCGGCGCTCGACCGGCTCCGGCGCCGTGGGCGGTCACAGGAAGTGGACGGGCCGGGGGGCCGGGGCGCGCCCGAACCGCAGCGGCTGCCGCTCACACCGGCACAGCGCCGTATCTGGTTCCTGGATCGGCTGCATCCCGGGACGAACATGTACCACGAGCCCAAGGCCATCCGCCTGGAAGGCCCTCTTGACGTGGACGCGCTCCGGTGGGCGTTGCAGCAGGTCACCGACCGGCATCCGGCCCTGCGTACCGTGTTCGGCGACCAGGAGGGAGTGCCGTACCAGGTAATACGCGAGCACGTACGATTCGACTGTCCGGTCGAGGACCACAGCACGGCCACGGAGGCCGAGGCCCTGCGTACGGCGCTCGACTCCGATGAGCACCGGGTCCCCGACCTGACCGCCGGGCCGCTGGTCACGGCGCGGCTGCTGCGCTTGTCGGCCGAACGGCACCTGGTCTTCCTGCTGGCCCACCACATCGTCTTCGACTCGGCCTCCACCGCGGTACTGGCCCGGGACCTCGCGGCCTACTACCGCGCCTGGACCCGAGCGGACGGCGAACCCGCTCTGCCACCCCTGCCCGGATTGCCGCCGGCCGAGCGGTCGGATGACGCCGAGCGCGCCCTCTCGCTCGATTTCTGGCGGCGGGAGCTGGCGGGCGCCCCCGATCTGACGCTGCCGACCGACCGGCCGCGCCCACCGGTCAGGTCGGGTGCGGGCGCGAGCCTCACCCACGCCCTGGACGCCGAACTCATCGGCAGGCTCAAGGCGTTCGCGACCAGCCACCGCGCCACCCTCTTCATGACGCTGACCAGCGCCATCGGTGCGGTGCTCGGCCGGTTCAGCGGGCAGCGGGACGTGGTGATCGGCACCGCGGTCGCCAGCCGCCCCGTCGGCGCCGAAGATCATGTCGGTCTGTTCCTGGACACCGTGCCACTGCGCCTGGACCTCACCGGTGACCCGGACTTCCCCACGCTGCTGCGCCGAGTACGCGACGGCAGCATGTCCGCGTACGAGCACCGCGGCGTCCCCTTCGACGAACTGGTCGGCGCGCTGAATCCGCCCCGCGACCCGGGCCGGGGCCCGCTGTTCCAGGTGATGGTGGAGTACGAGAACGAGGGCGGCGCCGACTTCGACCCGCCACGGCTGACGGCCACCCTGCTCGATGTGCCGAGCGACCGTGCCCCGTTCGACCTCAGCTTCTATCTGACGCACCACCCGGACGGCCTGCGGTTCATGGCCGAGTACGACACGGCACTCTTCGACGAGAGCAGTGTGCGTCGCCTCGTGGACTACATCGAGCAGGTGCTTCGCCGCGCCCTCGACGCCCCGGGCGCGCCCCTCACCGGACTGACCAGGCTCACCGCCACCGACAGGGCGTCCCTCGCCCGGCTGGGCCACCTGGACGAGTCGCCGCCCGCCACCGGGGACACCCTGCACGGCCTGTTCGAAGAACAGGTGCGGCGGACACCGGACGCCGTCGCACTGATCAGCGCCGAACAGGAAGTCTCTTACGGGGAACTGGACGCCCGCGCCGATCGGCTCGCCCGGCGGCTGCGCGCCAAGGGCGCGCGACGCGGCGCACGCGTGGCGGTACTGCTGCCGCGTGGCCCGCAGCTGATCACCGCGCTGCTGGGCGTGCTCAAGAGCGGGGCCGCGTACCTGCCTGTCGATCCGTCGGTGCCCACCGCCTCGCTCTCCGCGCTCCTCGACGACGGCGCACCCGTCCTGCTGCTGACCTGCGAGACCTCCCTGGCGCGGCACCCGGAGCCGGCGGCGCTTCCGCCCGTGCACCTGATGGACCACGAGGCGGACGACACGCTCCCGTCACAACCCCTGGAGGACGGAGCCGGGCCCGAGGACCCCGCGTACTGCATCCATACGTCGGGCTCCACCGGTCGCCCCAAGGGTGTCGTCGTACCGCACCGCGGCCCGGCGAACCTCGTTCGCCAGCACCTGCGACGGCACACCTCGCTGCGCACCCTCCAGTGGACCTCGCCGGCGTTCGATGTCAGTGTGCAGGAGATCTTCACCACGCTGGCCTCCGGCGCCGCGCTCGTCCTCATCGACGACGCGGTACGGCACGACCCCGCGGCCGTGGCCGAGGCGCTGCGCCGTCACGAGGTGCGGCGGATGTTCATTCCCTGCACGCCGCTGAAGTACCTGATCGAGGCCGGTCCCCGGCTCCCGTCCCTGCGCGAGGTGTTCTCGGCCGGCGACGCGCTCCAGCTCACCGACGTTTTCCGCCGCTTCCTCGCGGCGCACCCGCACTGTGCGCTGTACAACCAGTACGGCCCAACGGAGACCTCGGTCATCGTCACCTCCCACCGTGTCGACCCGGACCGCGAGGAGTGGCCGCCGATCGGCACACCCGTGCCGGGAGCCCGCATCATGCTGCGGGACGGCGCCTGTCAGGAGGTCCCGGTCGGCGCCGTCGGCGAGATCCACGTGGGCGGCGTCCCGGTCGCGCACGGCTACCACGCCCGGCCGGAGGAGACCGCCGCCGCCTTCATCGACGACGGTACGGGCGGGCTGCTGTACCGGACGGGCGACCTCGGGCGCTGGCGCACGGATGGCACCCTTCAGTACTGCGGGCGGGTCGACGACCAGGTCAAGATTCGCGGGCACCGGGTCGAACCGGGCGAGACTCAGGCGGCGTTGACCGCCTTGGCCGGTGTACGGGACGCGGCCGTCGTGCCCCGCCGCGACCGGCACGGCGACATGGAACTTGTCGCGCACGTGGTCGCCGCCGCACCGGCCGTGGACCTCCGCGAGCTGCGCACCGCGCTCTCCGCCCAGCTCCCCGACCACCTGATACCGCGACACTGGGTGCGTCTGGAGCGGCTCCCGGTGAACGCCTCCGGCAAGCTGGACCGGGGCGCCCTGCCGGCCCCCGCGCCCGACGACCAGTCCCCTTGTGGCGACGCCGGGCCCATAACGCCCCTGGAGAAGTCGCTGCACGAGCTGTGGTGCGAGGAACTCTCGCTGAGCGCGGCGGAGGTGACCCGTTCCTTCTTCGAGCTGGGCGGCCACTCCTTGAGCGCGATCCGGCTGGTGAACCGCATGGCCGTGGACCTCGATCTGGTCCTGCCCATGGCCGATTTCTTCCGCACTCCCTCTATCCGGGGCATCGCGGCACGGTTCGAACAGCCCGACACGGCGGCCTCGTTCCCGAGGACGATCGCCGGCGACGATGTGCAGGACACCGTGCCCATGACATCGGTACTCCGCAGGCTCTGGCGCCGCCACCACGAACGCGCCGACCCCGGCGTCTACAACGTCGCCCACCGTATCGACCTGCACGGCGACCTGGCCCCCGACGACCTCGGACACGCCCTGACGGACCTGGTGGCACGCCACGACGCGCTGCGCAGCAGGGCGGTACACCGCGGCGGTGAGTATCTCGTCGAGGTGCTCGCGCAGGTGCCCGTGGACCTGCCGGTCAGCGACCTGTCCGAACACGCCGGGGACGAGTCCCGGCTGGAGGACTGGTGCCTGGAGCACGCCTCCCGTCCGTTCGCGATCGACCGCGCACCGCTGTTCCGCTTCCGCCTGGCACGGCTCGGCCCGGACCGCTGGACATTGCTCATCGTCCTGCACCATGCGATCTGCGACGGCTGGTCGATGGGAATCGTCTGGCGTGAGCTCCAGGAGCTCTACAACGACCGCCGCGGTTCCGGCAGCCCGCTCCCACCGGCCTCCCAGCAGTTCACGGACTGCGCTCGCAAGGAACTAGGGCTCGATGACGGGCGCCGCGCGGAGCTGGAGCGGTTCTGGCGCACCGAACTCGAAGGAGTTCCACTCACGTTGGGCCTGCCCAATGACCATCCGCGGCCTCCTGTGCTGTCCGGCCGAGGGGCCCTGCACACCTGGTCCGTCGACAGCTCCCTGACCGACCCCGTCCACCGGGCCGCCGGCCAACTGGGCGTGACGCCGTACGCCGTGCTCGCTGCGGGATTCGCCGTCTGGGCCGCACGGCGCCGCGGTCGGCTCGCCGACCTCGTGCTCGCCGCCTCCAGCGCCAACCGGCTGCACCCCGAACACGCCGATGTGGTCGGACTGCTCGGGGACGCCGTACTGCTGCGGGCCCGGCTCGAGGAGGCCAGCACCTTCGCAGACCTGGCGCGGCAGCTCGGCGCCACGCTGTTCACAGCGCTCGACCACCAGGAACTTCCGCTGACCGACGTCGCCGAACTGGTGGCACCCGGTTCCTCGGACGGGCTGTTCCCCGATGTGCTGTTCACCGTTGTCACCACCGCGCCTCCCGCTCTGGACCTGCACGCGGTGTCGGCCACGGTGCGCGGGCTACCGACAGTGGGCGTCGCCCGCAACGAGCTGTACGTCGTCCTCGGCCCGCACGACGAAGGCATGACGATGACCTTCGAATACTCGACGGACCTGTTCGAGCGCTCCACGATCGAGGGTTGGGCCGGAGAGCTCACCAGGGTGCTGGAGGAGGCTGTACGAGACCCGCTGCACCCGCTGCCCGGTCTGCTGCGCCTGTGAGCGGACCGCGCCCGCCGCCGACCGGCGTCGGCGGCGGGCGCGGGTACGTGTTTCCGTAGTTTCCGGCTCGCGCCGGAACCGTAACCTCATATCTGTCCAGGGACGGCCGTCCATCGAAGGCCGGATCCCTCGTCGGCCTCGGGAAGAACCAGGCCGGTCGATTTCGAAGAGACCACGGATTACAGCGTGTCAGAACGCGTGGGAATCCCTACTACACGTGGAATCCGAATGACCCAGTTGATCGAGAGTTATGACGGGCTGCCGGGCCACCACCTGCTCACCGACTCGGGGATGGGCCGTGTCCGGGCCGGCACTGAGGCGGTGGGCAGGGTTCTTGACTCCGCCGCCGTCAAGCGAGTGCACCTCCCCGACATCCTCGCCTCCCAGGCGCTGGCCGACGCCCGCCCGTTGCTGAGCCCGGACGCCCGCGTCATCCCCGTCACGACCGCGTTCTCGGAGCAGGCGTGCGGCGCTCTGCCCATCGCGGGCATCTGCTTCCAGGCGCTGTCCGTACTGCGCGGCAGACAGTGGAGCCACCGCGACCTGCCCACTGGCTGCTACACGGTCGGCCCGGCATCACCGCCGGTCTCCGCCGGCCAGGAGGAGGACGTCGTCTGCGTCAGCGGCGTACTGCTCACCGAGACGCCGGCCGCCGCGGACGCCGTCATGGACGACACCGTGGGAAAGCTGTTGCCCGGACTGCGGCACGAGGACGGGCATTGGGGGCTCACCGCCCCCGCACGGATCTGGACACGGTCCGGCCGGGTGCTCGCCGTGGCACAGGGCGCCGACCAGTCCGCGCTGCCACCCCGCCTGCGGATCCGCTACGCCACCAGAGACTCCTCGCACGGCACGGCCACCGTGACCTTCTTCTACTTCTCCGAGCGGGCACTGCTCGAACTCGGAGGCGCGCTATGAGACTCGACAGCCACAACGTGTGGAGCGACCTGCGCGAGCAGTTGGAGCGGGCAAGCATCCTCGACACGCGGTATCCGATGTACGGGGCGAGCTCCTGGCAGGCCCACGGCACCGAGCTGTGCCTGCTGGTCGTGAACCACTTCCTCGACGAGTTCCGCGCGGCCGGCTACCGGGAGATCGGCCTGCCGTCCGTGGTGCCCCGGGACCTTCTGCGCCGACAGGCGCAGTCCATCAAGGACTTCGACAGCAGGCTCTACTTCTCCCGGAGCGACCAGGTCGTCGCCTCGACCATCGAAGCCCAGATCTGCCCCGTCTTCGCCGGGTGGCTGGACGCCGGTGAGGAGCCCCCACTCCGTGTGATGACCGTGCGCAGTGTCGCGCGCCACGAGACCAGCTCACTGCGTCCGCTGTGGAAGGAACGGGTGGTGTGGCCGTTCTTCGAGGCGCAGACGGCGTACGTGGGCGACGGCGCCGACGAGATCGACTTTCTGGTCACCGCTCCGCTGCGGATCTGCGCGGAGATCGGGCTCCCCGTCATGGCCGTCGAGCGGCTGCGTCTGGACCAGGGCGCCACCCAGTACGCCGACCGGCGCCTGGAACTGGTGGTGCTGATGCCCAACGGGCAGATCACCATCCTCACGTCGGTGTACGACCTCGGAGTCCGGTTCAGTGAACTGCTCGGCGTCAAGTACCGAGGCGCGCCGGTGCGGATGCTCAACTTCGCGTTCTCGGCACGCCTGATCCTGGCCGTGCTGGCCCACTCGCTGCGGCCCGACCGGCGGATGTACCACCCGCGACTGGCGCCGACCCAGGTGGCCGTCGTGCCGGAGCGGAAGGGCCTGGCCGACGCCGACCTGGAGCCGGTGCTGGCCACGCTTCGTGACCGGGGCATGCGCGCGAGCACCGTGGCGGACGGGCGGGGTGTCACCGACCGGCTCGCCCGGGCCAGGGACCTCGGGGCACCGGTCGCGCTGCGCCTGTCTCCCAATGGAACGGGCAGCGTCGTCCGGCCCGGCGTCGACGGGGGCGAGCCCTTCGGGAATCCGCGGGAGGCCGCCGATATAGCCGCGCTGTATCTCAAAGGCGTGGAGGAGGACTGGACACAGGACGCGACCCGGCTGCTGTCGGAGGCGCTGGCCTCCGGCGTAGTGGCGAAGTTGCCGGTCTGCGAGGCGACACGGTGCCGAGCGGACCTCGTCGAACGAGCGCGGCCGAACGACATCGCCGGGATCTGCTACGGCGAGCTGCACGACGAACAGCCGTGCGAGGGATGCGGTGTGCCGACCACCGGCCGGGCCCTGCGCGGAGTCAAGTACCAGGGCGACAAGTAGGAGGCAGTGAATGTACGCGGATCTGAGCACCAGGGACCTTGTCGAAGATCTGAAAGTGACGATCACGTCCTGGAGTCCCGAAGTCCTTCTGATCAACCCGGTCGAGGGCGCACCGGGCACACGGGGCAAGGAGTCGGCACCGGCTCGGTACGTCGATACCATCCCGCCGTCGTTCTTGTACGGGCTGTTCCACCACACCTTCCCGGCCGAGCCGACCTACTACACGATGCTGGCGGGGCAGACCCGGGCCGCCGGCCTGACCACCGAGCTGGTGGACGGATACTGCCACCGGCTCGACGAGAACGAGCTCACCCGTGTCGTGCAGATGTTTGACACGCCGATCTACTGCTTCGCGATCTTCCACAACACCATCGAACAGGCGCTTCGCATCGCCAAGGTGCTCAAGGAGCGCGATCCGGACGCCGTAATCGTCTTCGGCGGTGCGTACGCGTCCCCGCTCTGGAAGACCCTGGTGGCCCACGAACAGGTGGATTACGTCGTCGTCGGCGACGGCGAGATCTCCCTTGTCGAGCTGTGCAAGGCCATCCTGCGCGACGAGGGCGATCCGAAGAAGGTGCGTGGCATCGCGTGGGACGACGGCAAGAACGGACGGCTGACGCCTCCCGCGCCGATCATGGACCTCGACTCGCTGGCCTTCCCGGTGCGTGACCTGCTCCCCCTGATCCGCGAGTACGGCCACGGAGTCTCGATGTACTCCAGCCGAGGCTGCGGTTTCGCCAAGTGCTCCTTCTGCTACCTGCTGCCGTACCAGGCCGTCGCGCTCCAGCCGAAGTGGCGGGCACGCAGCGCGGAGAACGTCGTGGACGAGATGGAGTACCTGTACCGCGAGCACGGCGTGACCCGGGTCACCTTCGTCGACGAGGACTACTTCGGTGACAACGGGGAGAGCGGTGTCGGCCGGGCGTTGCGCATCGCCGAACTGCTCATCGAGCGCGGCATCAAGATGAACTACTACGTCAACTCCCTTGTGAAAAGCCTGGTCTTCCTGGCCAAGAAACAGGAGCCACTGGACCTGCTGGCACGGTCGGGTCTGGACACGGTCTTCGCGGGCTTCGAGTCCACGTCCACCAACCGGCTCAAGAGCTACACCAAGCCGCAGCGGCCCGAGCAGTACGGGCTGGTCATCAGCGAACTGGCCAAGCGGAACATCCGGATCAACCTCGGCATGATCACTTTCGATCCGACGATGTCGGTCGACGAGCTGAAGGCGAACGTCGAGCTGGCCGAGGAAATGCGCTACTACGACCTCTACTTCTTCACCAGGACACTGGTCGACTTCGAGCAGACACCGCTCGGCGCGAGCAACATGAGTCGTGAAGGCTACGACGACCTGCTCCAGATCTTCACCCGGCCCAGCTCGGAGCCCTCGAACGCGCTTCCGATGGCCGCCTCTCACGGCAGCATCAACTGGTACCAGGAAGTCGCCTCGCAGCACGAGTTCGTCGGAAAGCGATACGAGGACGCCAAGGTCGCGACGACGTTCCAAGCCATGCGGCTCTACGCGAGCCTGCTGTTCGACGTGGTGGCACCGCTGTGTGCCTCCGAGCGGGAGATCGTCCTCGCGCACCGTGACGCGATCATCGAGAACCACTTCGACGCCTTCTGGCGGTGTGTCACGTGGGCCGAACAACTCGACGAATTCCCCAGCCAGTTCGACATCGAGACATGGGTACTCAGCCAGCTTCCGCGGGTGCACGCCATCTTCGAGGGTGAGGCCGGGACGTTGGACTGGTTCAAGAGGCCGAAGGAGCTCGTCCCGGGGATGGGCTGGGCGTAGGGCCGCTCGCCATTCGGAAACAGCGGGTCCAGGGGACGAGAACGAGGAGCATGGTGAATTTGCGTCAGGACGACGGGGAGTCAGGAGTGGCGTTCTACCTCCCTCCACCTCGTCCTGCTCCCGGTGCGGCCGTCGCTCTGCTCTCCGCGAGCAGCGCCGCGTTCGGCCGCTTCCCGCGGCGCACCGCACGCGCCGAGGGGGCCTTGCGGGAGGCTCTCGGCAGACCGGTCAGGCTCGTTTCCGAAGCCGAGTTCCCCGGCATCGTCGCCGGCTCGGCCAAGGCGCGGGCGAACGCGCTGCGCCACCTGATGGAGGACCCCGAGGTGGGCCTGGTCATGTTCAGTGTCGGCGGGTTCAACTCCAACGACATGCTTGAGCACATGGCCTCGTGGGCGGCACAGGCCCCCCGCAAGCCACTGGTGGGGTACAGCGACAGCACCGCCGTGCTCCTCGGTTACCAGGCGATGACGCAAGCGGTTGTCTTCTACGGTGCCGCTGCCCTGCCGCAGTTCGGCGAATGGCCGCGGCCCCATCGGGAGTCCGTCGACAGCCTCGTCACGACCGTCCTGGACGGTCGCCCCGGCGAGTGGGCGCTGCCGGACTGGTACACCCAGCAGGACACCGACTGGGCGGCGGGGGACGAGTTCGTCCGTGCCTCCTACGGGCCGGCGAAGCCATTGGTGGTGCGGGAGGGGACCGGTGGTGGTGTCCTGTTCGGAGGGAACCTCCCGACGATAAATCTGCTGGCCGGGACGGCGTGGTGGCAGCCGCCCGAGGGGCCGACCGTGCTCGCCGTCGAGGCGACGGCGACGAGCGGTCAGCCGGAGGCCATGCGCAGATGGCTGCGCCACATCAGACATCTCGGCCTCCTCGACCAGGTCACAGCTGTGCTGATCGGTCGTGTGCCCATCGCCCCCTTGCTGCCTCGTCGGACGGAGGACCTCGCCGCCCTCGTGCTCGACCTGTTGCCCCCTGGCATTCCCGTGGTGGCCGACATGCCCTTCGGCCACACCGACCCGATACTCACGCTGCCGATCGGAAGCCCGGTCGCGGTCACCGCGGACAGCACCGGCGTGTCCGTACGGACCCTGACGGAAACCGTCCTCGACGCATCACCGGCGGTGAAGCCCGATGAACGATGAACTCCCCGCCTCCTTGCCCGCGGAAGGCGAACTCGTCCTGCGCCCCTGGCGGACGACCGACGTCACCCGGCTCCACGAGGCATGCCAGGACGAGGAGATACAGCGCTGGACCACCGTGCCGGTCCCGTACACCAGCAAGTCGGCGGTGGCGTTCGTCGGCATCGCGGACGCCGGGTGGAAGCAGAGGCGCAGCGCGCTGTTCTGCGTCACCGACGCGAACGGCGACCTGCTGGGCGCCACCGGCCTGGTGGAGCTCGATCTGCCACAGGCCACCGGCGAGGTCGGCTACTGGACGGCCCCGTGGGCACGGGGGCGCGGGGTGGCGGCATCGTCGACCCGGGCCCTGGCCCACTGGGCCTTCGAGGAGCTGGGGCTGCGGCGCATCGTGTGGGCCGCCGAGTTCGGCAACGAACGCTCGCGGAGTGTGGCGCAGCAGGTGGGCTTCGGCATCGAGGGCGTCGCCCCCGGCCGGCTCCCGATGCGGGACGGCTCCCGGGCCGACGCGTGGGTGGGCACCCTGCTCCCGCATGGCCTTATTCAACTGGAAGAGAATTCATGAAAAACCTGATCACGTTCGACTGGATGTTCTTCGGAGCGGCCCGCCTCGCGGAGGCCGCCAGGCGCCGCGGAGCGGTGCTGCACCTGCTCGCGGAGAACCCCGAGGTGTTCTCGTGGGATGTCCGGCGGTCGGGTTCGAGCGGTCCGGTGATGCACAAGGCCAACATCGAGGACCCCGAGGACATCGAGCGGGTCCTCGCCGAGATCGGCCCGGTGGACGGGGTGATCCACCCGGTCGAGGAGGGCGTGACCCCCGCGCTGCGGGTGGCCGGCGAGCGCGGGCTGGCCCGGCAGAACGCCGAGGCGGTACGTCTCGTCCGCGACAAGATGAAGCTCAGGCAGCACCTGTTCGACGCCGGCCTGTCCGCGGGAAGCAGTGTGCCGCTCGATCCGGACAACGCGGACTGGGACGACACGGCCCGGCTGGTGGGAACCCCGTTCATCGTCAAGGACCGGGCGGGCAGCGGTAGCCACGACGTATGGCTGGTACGCGACCGCGAAGACCTAGACGCCATCCGGCGGGCGCGGCCACAGGGCCGGCTTCTCGCCGAGCCGTACTTCGTCGGCCCGCTCTACAGCGTGGAGACCATCTCCTGGAACGGTGAGACGCGACTGCTCGGCATCTCCGGCCGGGTGCTGTCCGCGGAACCCCACTTCCGCGAGGAGGTGTTCACCTTCCCGGTCCAGCTCCCGCAGGAGCGGATGCGGCGCCTGGACGAGTGGATCAAGAGCGTGCTGGGGTCCGTCTCCTACACGTCGGGGTTCGCCCACACCGAGTTCATCATCACCGACACCGGCTTCGAAGTGGTCGAGATCAACCCCCGCATTCCGGGCGGGCCCTGCGGTGAGCACTTCTCGGAGGTCCTGGGCACGGACCTGTACGAGGCGTTCGCCGACATGGCGCTGGGCAACAGGCCGCAGCTGCTCGACGAACCCCTGCAAGCGCGTGGGGGAATCGCCAACGCCGTTCTGTACCCGCCGCGGACCGGGATCTTCGAGCGGATCGAAGGCACGGAAACCCTGGACAGGCACGAGGGATCGATCGTGCTGCACCAGACCCGCGAGACAGGGGCGCGCATGGGCTCCGTCAACGACTTGTGGGGCGCGGTGGCGATTCTTTCGGCGCGGGGTGAGAGCGCCGAGACCGCCATGCTCAACGCCTTGTCGGCCATGCGTGGGCTGAGCGTACGGATAAGGGACGAGAAGCACTGAATCCGGAACACTCGCGGCAGGAGGAAGCGATGACACAACAGCCCAGGTTCGACCATGGAGGTTGGCGCCCCGACGCCGACAGGTTCATCCGCATAATGGATGACCCGTTCTACCGCCTTCTGATCGGGCTCCAGGACCTCGCGACGCGGGTGACGACCAGGTTCTGGACGGAACGCGGCGCCAAATGCATGCACCTGCCCATCACGACGGACTCGGTGTCGAGCCCGATGGGGCTGGGCAGTGACAGCGCGCCGGTGTCGGTGGAGATGTTCGACCGCAAGACGTATCTCGCGGACTCGATGCAGTTCATGCTGGAGTACGGCTGCCGCTTCAACGAGGACGGCGTGTGGTACCTCATGCCGAGCTTCCGCGGTGAGGACGCCGACGCCACCCACCTCAACCAGTTCTTCCACAGCGAGGCGGAGATCAGCGGTGGCCTCGACGACGTCATGCGCACGAGCGAGGAGTACCTCCGCGAACTCGCCCGGACGGTGCTGACCGAGTACGCGGACGAACTGGCGCGGGTGGCCGGCTCCGTACAGCACGTCGAGAGGATGGCCACGGGCGACACGTTCGCACGCATGACGTTCGCCGAGGCGGCAGCCCGTCTGTCCGACGACGAGGCCGCGGTACGGACACTGGGCGACGGGATACGCACCCTGACCCGACACGGCGAGCTGCGGCTGCTGAAGGAGATCAGCCCCTTCGTCTGGGTCACCCACTACGACCATCTGTCCGTCCCCTTCTACCAGGCGTACGAGGACGACAGCATGCGGTCGGCCCGCAACGCGGACCTGTTGTTCGGCCCCGGAGAGGTCGTCGGCTGCGGCGAACGGCACACGGACGGCAAGGCGTTGGTCCGGGCGCTGAACCACCACGAGGTCCCGGTCGAGTCCTACGACTGGTACGTCCGCATGAAGACCGAGACACCGAGGCTCACGTCCGGTTTCGGGATGGGGATGGAGCGGTGGCTCATGTGGCTGCTGGACCAGTACGACATCAGGGAACTCCAGCTCGTTCCACGCCTCAACGGCGTCTCACTACGGCCCTGAGGAGGACGGATGACCTACTGGAGTACGGAGCTGGCGGACTTCCGGTCCTACCTGTCGTCCCACCCCGGGCACGACTACCGCGACTGGCAGCCGACGAAGTGGCAGTCCCTGCTGACGGTGCGCGATCTGCTCACGGGACTGGACGGCGTCGGCACCGCCCTGGAACTGGGCTGCGGCTCGGCCACCTTGCTCACGCAGCTCCAGGCCACCGGCGTCGGCTGTGTCGGAGTGGACCGGGACCCGGTGGCCCTGGAGCTCGCCGCAGAAGCCGCGGCGAGTCTCGGGACGCCGGCACCGGAACTGGTGTCGGGGGACTTCGACGACGACGCGGTGACGGCCGGGCTCGCCCCCGCCGACCTCGTCTTTCACGTCGGAGTGATCGAACACTTCGAACCTGCCCGGCAGCGGGCCTTCCTGGAGCTGAGCGCCGCCAAGTCGAATCGGTATGTGCTGGTCGCGGTGCCCAACGAACACGGTGCGGTGTTCCGCTCGTTCCTGCGCACAGTGACGTCCGAGGGGCGTGTCTACGAGGACTCCCACGAGGAGATCTCCCTGCCTGATCTGGCGTCGGCCGCCGGCCTGCGCCTGGTCGCGGAAGACGGTGCCCATCTGTTCTTCGGGCGCGCCAAGTTCTACAACGCCGGGGACCCGGAGCTGGACGCGCTCTACGAAGCCCTCGGCGACCGGCTGAGGAAGGCCGACCACGAGCGGTACGCCGACTTTCCGTATCGTGACTTCACCGCGGACGACATCCGTACTCTGCGCGCGGCCGAGGACTACATGTCCCGCGAGACGCGGCTGCGCTGCGGGTTCCTGAGGTACTACCTGCTGGAGAAGCAGGCGGGCGATGTCGACTGAGGTTGCCTATCTGGCACAGATCAGAAGCCTGCCCCGGCCCGTCTGGGGGCTGCTCGGAGCCAGCGGTGTCAACTCCCTGGGCACCGGGCTGGTCTATCCGCTGCTGATCGTCTATCTCACCCGTGTCCAGGACTTCAGTGTCTCGGTCGCCACCGGTGCCGTGTCACTGACCTCGCTCGGTGCCTTCCTGTGCGGCCCCGTCGCGGGATGGGCCTCGGACCGCTTCGGGCGCACGCGGACCGTGTTCGGCGCGATGCTGGTGTCGGCCGCGGGGATGGTCCTGTACGCCGTGGCCACGACGGTGTGGGAGACGATGCTGGCCGCGCTGATCGTCGGTGTCGGCATCGGGGCGAACTCCGTCTGGTACGCGCTCCTGGCGGAAGCGGTGAGCGAGAAGGACCGACCCACCGTGTTCGCCCTGAACTTCACGATGATGAACCTCGCGGTCGGGGTGGGCGGCCTGATCGCCAGTCTGGCGACGGTGGGCGGCCAGGCCTGGGCGTTCCAGCTGTTGTTCCTGATCAACGCCGCGTCCTTCGTCGTGGTGGGCGTGGTCGTGCTGCGCGGGTACCGGCAGGCACCCGCCGCGGCCCGCGCCTCCGACGAGGAGGCCGGCAGCACCGCCTCGGTCTCCTACCGGGCGCTGTTGGCGGACCGCCGGATCCTGGCGATCTTCGGTGTGACCTGCCTGTTCTACCTGGCCGGCTACTCGCAGCTGGAATCCGGGTTCTCCGCCGTGCTGGTGGAGACGCGGGGCATGGGCCCCCGCGAGCTGGCCGTCCTGTTCACTGCGAACACCACCGTCGTGGTCGTGGCCCAGCTGTACCTGCTTCCGGTCTTCCGCAATTTCGCGCCCAAGCGGTCACTGGGTGTGGTGGCCGTCTCCTGGGCCTCCTGCTGGGGTCTGATCCTGCTCGCGGTGGCGATGTCGGACTTGACCACCGCGCTGCTGGTGAGCTGTGCCGCCATCGCCGTGTTCGCGGTGGGCGAATGCTTCTTCTCCGTCGCGATGCCGACCATGGTCAACGCGGTCGCCACGGACGAGAACCGGGGCCGGGTCAACGGAATATACGGTGCGGCGACCTCGGCCGGATACGTGCTGGGCCCCCTGCTGGCCGGGGGACTGCTCGACCGCGACATGCCGAACACCTTCATTCTCGGCGCCCTGGTCATCTGCTTGCTGGCCTGGCTGCTGAGCTTCTGCTTCCTCCCCGCGCTCGGTCCGAGCGCACGAAAAAGAGTCACCGATCAAAGGAAAGTCCCGTGTTGACAATGCAGGACGCGCTGCTCGCGTTGCAGAAGTACTGGACCGACCGGGGGTGCACGGTCGCGCAGCCGTTCAACACCGAGGTCGGAGCCGGTACCGCCAACCCCGCGACGGCACTGCGTGTCCTCGGCCCCGAACCCTGGCGCGTCGGCTACGTGGAGCCCAGCGTGCGTCCCGACGACGCCCGTTACGGCGAGAACCCCAACCGCCTCCAGACCCATACCCAGTTCCAGGTCATTCTCAAGCCGGACCCGGGCAATCCGCAGGAGCTGTATCTGAGCAGCCTGGAGGCCCTGGGCATCGACGTACGCGCCCATGACGTCCGCTTCGTGGAGGACAACTGGGCCTCGCCCGCGCTCGGCGCGTGGGGACTGGGCTGGGAGGTGTGGCTGGACGGCCTGGAGATCAGCCAGTTCACGTACTTCCAGCAGGCCGGCGGTATCACGCTGGACCCGGTGTCGGTGGAGATCACCTACGGTGTCGAGCGCATCATGATGGCCCTCCAGGGCGTGAGCCACTTCAAGGAGATCACCTACGCGCCGGACATCTCCTACGGCGAGCTCTTCGGGCAGTCGGAATACGAGATGAGCCGCTACTACCTCGACGACGCCGACATCGACGTCAACCGGCGGCTGTTCGAGAACTACGCCGCCGAGTCGGAACGGATGATCGCCGCACGGCTGCCGCTGCCCGCGTACCAGTACGTCCTCAAGTGCAGCCACGTGTTCAACGTGCTCGACGCCCGCGGCGCGGTCAGCACCACCGAGCGCGCCAGGACGTTCGCCACGATGCGCACTCTGACCAGACAGGCCGCCCGGCTGTGGGCCGAGCGGCGCGCGGAGCAGGGCCACCCGCTCGGCGTCGTGACGCCGCCGCCCCCCGCACAGCTGCCCGCCGAGCTGCCGGGTGTCGACGGGACCGCCACGTTGTTGTTCGAGATCGGTGTCGAGGAACTGCCGCACGGTGAGGTCACGCGCGGCGCGCAGGCGGTCGCCGAGTCGCTCGCCCAGAAGCTCGGGGCCACCCGGCTGGACCACGGCGCCATGACCGTGCACGCCACACCCCGCCGGATCGTGCTCATCGTGGACGCGGTGCGGTCCACGGAGCCCGATACCGAGCGGACGGTGCGCGGTCCCCGGGTCGCGGCGGCCTTCGACGCCGAGGGCCGGCCCACGAACGCGGCCCTGGGATTCGCCCGTAGCCAGGGCGTCGCCGTCGAGTCCCTGGCGCGGGTCTGGAAATTCGGGGCCGAGCACGTGTCGGCCGTCCGGACCGAGCTGGGCCGGCCGGCGGTCACCGTGCTCGGCGAGGTGCTCGGCGCGGTGGTCTCGGAGATGCGCGCGGACAAGAACATGCGCTGGCGCGACGCGGGCCTCTCCTACTCCCGGCCGGTGCGCTGGCTGGTGGCGCTGCTCGGCGAGACGGTGGTCCCGGTGGCGGTCTCATCGCTGACTTCGGGACAGCGCACCCGTGTGCTCCGGACGGCGCCGGAGCCGGAGGTCGACGTCCCCTCGGCCGACGGCTACCCGGCGTTCCTCGCCTCGTACGGCATCGTGTTGGACGCGGCGGCACGGCGCCGTGCCATCGTCGAGGACGCGACGGCACTCGTCGCCGGCGTGGACGCTACCCTTGATGTCGAGGGCGAGTCGGCGCTGCTGGACGAGGTGGCCAACCTCGTCGAACGGCCCCAGGTCATCCTCGGGTCGTTCGACGAGCGGTACCTCGACCTGCCCGAGCAGGTTCTGACCACGGTGATGCGCAAGCACCAGCGCTATCTGCCGGTCCGCGGGGACGGCGGCCTCCTTCCGCACTTCGTCGTCGTGGCCAACGGCCCCTGCGACTCCGAACTGGTGCTGGCCGGCAACGAGTCGGTTCTGCGGGCCCGTTACGAGGACGCCGCGTTCTTCTGGCGGGCCGACCAGAAGTCCGCCCCGGAGGAGCACAGGGCCCGCCTGGAGAAGCTGACCTTCGAGGAGCGGCTCGGCTCCATGGCGGACCGGGCGGACCGGATCGCCGAGGCGGCCACCGAACTGGCCGACTTGTCGGGGCTCGGCGGAGTCGGCCGGGCCACGCTCAACAGGGCCGGGCGGCTCGCCAAGTTCGACCTGGCGACCAGTATGGTCATCGAGCTGTCGAGCCTGGCCGGAACGATGGCCCGTGAGTACGCGCTCCGGGCCGGCGAGACGCCCGAAGTCGCGCAAGCACTCTCCGAGATGGAGCAGCCGTACGGCACGGGGGACCGCCTGCCTTCGAGCGTCCCCGGCGCGCTGCTGGCCCTGTCCGACCGGTTCGATCTGCTTGTAGGGCTGTTTTCGGTCGGCGCGTCACCGACCGGCAGCTCCGACCCGTTCGGGCTGCGCAGGGCGGGGGGCGGCATCGTACGCATCCTCCGCGCGTTCCCGCAGCTTGCGCCTGTCCGGCTGGACATCGGCCTCGCCGCCGCCGCCCGTCAAGTGCGGGCGCATGGTGTGGAGGTGCCGGAGACGGCGCTGGCGGACGCCCTGGAGTTCACGGTCCTGCGCTATGAGCGGCAACTGCTAGACGCCGGTCACGAGTACCGGCTGGTGCGTGCGGTGCTCCCGCTGGCCCATGCCCCGGCGACGGCGGACGCCGCGCTGGCCGAGCTGGAGCGACGGAGCGGTGACGAGGAGTTCATCGCGCTGGCCGCCGCGTTGCAGCGGGTCCGCCGGATCGTGGAGCGGGGCACGGCGCCCCACTACGACCCGGACGTGCCGGCGGGCGCCGTCGAACTCGCGCTCCGCGAAGCGGTCCATAAGGCGGCCGTACGGCTCGACGCGGGCCGGCCTGCCGACCTGGCCGAGTTCATCGACGCAGCCCGGCCGCTCACCGGCCCCGTCAACGCGTTTTTCGACGAAGTGACCGTGATGGCAGACGACCTGAAGCTGCGCGAGGCCCGCCTCGGGCTTCTGGCCACGATCAACGAGCTCGCGGACGGCGTGCTCGACTGGCGCGCGCTCTGATCGCGTCCTGCCACGGACTGGGCGACAACCTAGGGAGGCACTATGCCTGTGACTGAGAAGTCGGGACTGCGACGGATCGGCGTGTACGACACAACGCTGCGCGACGGGGAACAGGCGCCGGGGAACGCGATGGCCCCGGCGCAGAAGCTGGAGATCGCGCTCTCTCTCGAAGCGCTCGGTGTGGACATCATCGAGGCGGGGTTCCCGAACTCCTCGCCGAGCGACTTCGAGGCGACCCGGATGATCGCCGAGGCACTGACCACCGCTCGGGTCGCCACGCTGAGCCGGACGGTCAGCGCCGACGTGCTGAAGGCGGTGGAGGCGGCCGGGGTCGAGAACCACCAGGTGGAGTTCGTGGCCACCGCGAGCGAACTCCATCTGGACCGTAAGCGCGGCATAACCCGTCAGGAGAACCTGCGCGAGGTGGTCGACGCGATCCGCTTCACCCGCTCGCTCGGAGTCGAGGACGTCTCACTCGGGCTGGAGGACGCCAGCCGCGGCTCGATCGGTCTGCTCCGGGAACTGACCGAGGCGGGCATGGAGGCCGGCGCGACCACGGTCGTGGTGGCCGACACCACCGGATACGCCACCCCCGAGCAGTTCGGAGACTTGATTGCCACCGTGCGTGAGTGGGTGCCGGACACACACGTGCTCTCGGTGCACTGCCATCAGGATCTCGGGCTCGCGCTGGCCAACGCGCTGGCAGGGGTGCGTTCGGGAGCCGACGAGGTACAGGTCACCGTCGCGGGCATCGGCGAGCGCGCGGGCAACACGGCCTTGGAGGAGATGGCCGCGGTACTGGCTTACAAGGGCGAGCAGTACGGAGCGACCACCGACATCAAGACGGAGCGCCTGTACGAGGTCTTCGAACTCGTCGCCAGGACGGTCGGCCTGGAGCCCTCGCGTAACAAGGCCATCGTCGGCGTGAACGCGTTCGCTCACGAGGCCGGTATCCACCAGGCCGGAGTGCTGCGGGAACCGGCGACGTACGAGTACGTCGAGCCCGCCCGGTTCGGCCGCACCCGATCCCTGATCGTCGGCCGGCACTCCGGCCGCACCCTGATCCGGCACCTGCTCGGCGAACTCGGTGCCGCACCGGACGAGGCCCTAGTCGATCGCGTCTACCGGACGCACGTGGAGCGCAGGCAGGACGACGACCCGATCGACCTGGAGGCGCTGAGAAGCCTGCTGGCCGCGGAGATCGCCCCGGCGAAGGCGAGCGTGTGATGCCCGGCGGTCTCACTCTGTTCGAGAAGGTCTGGCGCAGCCGCGTAGTGGAGCACACCCCGGACCATCAGGATCTGCTGTACATCGACCTTCACCTGGTGCACGAGGCCAGCTCCGCGCAGGCGTTCGACGGGTTGCGCCTGGCTGGCCGCACGGTGCGGCGGCCCGCGCAGACTCTCGCGGTGGAGGACCACAACGTCCCCACCGACTCGCTGGTCATCGAGGACAGGATGGGCAGGCTCCAGGTCGAGGCGCTGCGCAAGAACTGCGGTGAATCCGGTATTGATCTCCTGCGGCTCGGCGACAGCCGTCAGGGCATCGTGCACGTCGTCGCGCCCGAGGGCGGGTACGTCCAGCCCGGGATGACGGTGATCTGCGGTGACAGCCACACCTCGACCCACGGGGCTTTCGGCGCGCTAGCGTTCGGGGTCGGCACGAGCGACGTCGAACACGCGCTGGCGACGCAGACTCTCGCCCTGCCGCGGCCCAAGGCGATGGCGGTGGAATTCGTCGGGGAGTTGCCTTCCGACGTCACGGCCAAGGACCTCATCCTGGCGGTCATCGCACGGATCGGCGCGAACGGGGCCCACGGCCATGTGATCGAGTACCGCGGTGAGGCGATACGCCGACTGTCGCTGAGCGGCCGGATGACGGTGTGCAACATGAGCGTCGAGGCCGGTGCCGTCGCGGGCATGGTGGCGCCGGACGACACGACCTTCGCTTACCTGCAGAGCCGTCCGAACCGGTTGCGGGGCGCGATGTGGGAGGAGGCGCTAGCCTACTGGAGAACGATGTGCACCGACAAGGACGCAGTGTTCGACCGTGTCGTCACCATCGACGTGTCCGCTCTGAAGCCGTTCGTCACCTGGGGCACCAACCCGGGACAGGCCGTCCCTCTGGGGGAGCCCGTACCGGCGCCCGACTCCTTCCCCGACCCGGCCGTCCGGGCCGCCGCCCGTCGGGCACTGGACTACATGGGGCTGCGGCCCGGCACACCCACGGACGAGATCGCTGTCGACACGGTCTTTCTGGGCTCGTGCACCAACGCGCGGCTGGAGGACCTGAAAGAGGCCGCAGAAGTGCTCCGTGGGCGCACGCTCGCACCAGGGCTGCGCATGCTGGTCGTGCCGGGCTCGATGCGGGTACGGCGGGCGGCCGAGGAGGAGGGGCTGCACGAGGTGTTCGAGCAGGCGGGGGCGGAGTGGCGACTGTCGGGCTGCTCCATCTGCCTCGGCATGAACTCCGACCGGCTGGCCGGCGGCGAGCGTGTCGCCTCCACCTCCAACCGCAACTACGAAGGCAGGCAGGGGCCCGGCACCCGCACTCACCTGGTGTCCCCCGGGGTGGCTGCGGCGACCGCGGTGACCGGCCGTCTCACCACCCCGGCAGGCCTTTCGCAGGAGGGAATCCGATGGAACCGCTGACCCGGTACGCCGGCCGCGGCGTCGCGCTGCGCCGTAGTGACGTCGACACGGACCAGATCATCCCGGCCGAGTTCTGCAAGCGGTTGGGGAAGTCCGGCTACGCCGACGTACTGTTCGCCGGCTGGCGGCGTTCCGCGGATTTCGTGCTCAACGACCCGGCCTCGGCCTCGGCCACCGTGCTGGTGGCCGGCCACAACTTCGGCACGGGTAGCTCACGGGAACACGCCGTATGGGCGCTGCGGGACTGGGGTTTCCGTGTCATTGTCGCGAGCAGCTTCGGCGACATCTTCCGGCGCAACGCGCTGTGCAACGGACTGCTGCCCGTCGAACTCCCGGAGCACGCCGTGGCAGCGCTGGCCGACCTCGTGGAGGCGGACAGGGCGACCAGGATCACGGTGGACCTGGAGAAGCTCGAAGTCCGCGCGGGCGACATAGTGGCGAGCTTCAGCGTGGACCAGCGGGCCCGGCGGCTGCTGCTGCGTGGGCTGGACGACATCGACGTCACCCTGGAACGGCTGCGTGTCATCGAGGACTTCGAGACAACGCGGTCGGCATGGCTGCCCGGCACGCCACCGGGGTTCGGCCGATGACCGCTGCCCCGGCCGGGCCGCGCGATGCCTTCGCCCGGCGGACTGAGCGGCTCACCGGCAGCCGACTGATCGAACGGCTGCGTCTGGGCCACGAACTCGGCGCCGTCGACCTCGCCGTCGGCACGCCCGAATTCCCCTCCACGCCCAAGCCGTTGGCCGACGCGGCGGTATCGGCCATTGTGGCCGGGCGGAACCAGTACGCCGACCCGGTCGGCGATCCGGGCACCCGCCGGAGAATCGCCGCGTCGTTCGCCACCCCGGCCGATCCGGAGACCGAGGTCACCATCACGGTCGGTGCCACCGAGGCGCTGTGCGTCGCGCTGCTGGCCCTGGTGGACCCGGGTGACGAGGTGATCGTTTTCGAGCCGTACTACGAGTGCTTCGTCAACGCCATCGCCCTGGCCGGAGGCGTACCGCGCTTCGTCCGCCTGCGTGGGCCCGACTGGCGGTTCGACCCCGCGGAACTGCGCCGGGCGTTCAACCCCCGGACCCGCGTCCTGCTCATCAACACACCGGGCAACCCGGTGGGCACGGTGACGACCCGGGCCGAGTGGGCGGAGATCGCCGAGCTGAGCGCACGCTGGGACGTCACCGTCGTCTCCGACGAGGTGTACGCGCCGTACGTGTTCGACGGGCGGGCACACGTCTCCGCCGCTGACGTTCCGAGCCTGGAGCACCGGAGCGTCGTTGTCGGGTCGCTGTCCAAGTCTCATGCGGTCAGTGGCTGGCGGCTGGGATTCCTGCGCAGCGATCCGCGGCGGAGCGCGGTGTTCAGAAGGGTGCACGAGGTGACGACGAACGGCACCGGTGCTCCCCTTCAGGCGGCTGCGGCCATCGGATCGTTCGACGGCGACTGGCCCCTGCCGACGTCGGGGATGCAGGCCCGGCGCGACCAGGCGGTGCGGATTTTCACCTCCCTCGGGCTGGACTGCCGTCCGCCCGAGGGAGGCTGCTACCTCTTCGCCTCCATCGACCACCTGACAGACCTCGCCGCTGACGACTACGCCATGCGGCTGCTTGAGGAGAAGCGGGTGCTGGTCGTGCCCGGTACGGCCTTCACCGCCGACCGGGAGTACGGGGAGCGCTTCGTCCGGATCGCGTTCAACAGATCGATGGAGACCCTGCTCCGAGCGGAGCGGAACCTCCGTGCAGGACAGGAGAGCACATGTCAGTCATAACCGTGATCCCGGGCGACGGTATTGGCCCGGAGGTCATCGAACAGGCGCTGGAAACGCTCGACGTTTTCGGGCTCGACTTCGACATCGACATGCTTGATCACATCAACGCTGGCACCTTTCTGCGCGAGGGCGCGGCGATGGGCGACCGCGACGTGGAGCGGATCCGCAGTAGTCGCGCCACGCTGCTCGGTGCGGTGGGCGACCCCCGGATCTCCTCGCCGGAGTACGCCCGCGGAGTGCTGCTGCGATTGCGCTTCGAGCTCGACCTG
Organism: Streptomyces sp. NPDC058665; assembly: GCF_042714995.1. Taxonomy (NCBI): domain Bacteria; kingdom Bacillati; phylum Actinomycetota; class Actinomycetes; order Kitasatosporales; family Streptomycetaceae; genus Streptomyces; species Streptomyces sp. NPDC058665. The sequence goes on along the minus strand of NZ_JBHXRX010000066.1, from coordinate 6,337 downwards.
TACGTCAACTACCGCCCGGTGACCCTGTGGCACCCACGCCTCAGCCCGCTGCGCGACTCGGCGGGGGGAGGACTCGACTGCCTCATCATCAGAGAGAACAGTGAGGGTCTGTACGCGGGGGTCGGCGGGCGCCTGCGCGCCGACACCGAGCACGAGGTCGCCATCGACGAGGAGATCAGCACCTGGCACGGAGTTTCCCGGGTGATCGACTTCGCCTTCTCGGTCGCCCGCACAAAAGTGTGCATGGTCGACAAGTCGAATGCCGTACCGCACGGCGGCCGTTTGTGGCAGCGGTGCTGGGGACATCAAGTCGGGGAACACCCCGGCATTGCGGCCTCGCACCTGTACGTGGACACCGCCGCCATGAAACTTGTTGCCGACCCGGCGGCGTTCGACGTGATCGTCACCAACAACTCGTACGGCGACATCCTCAGTGATCTCGCGGCGGAACTGGCCGGTGGGGTGGGCACGGCGGCTTCAGTGAACCTCAACGCCGAGACGGGCTATGGGGTGTACGAGCCAGTGCACGGCAGCGCCCCGGACATCGCCGGCCAAGGGCTGGCCAATCCGGTCGGGGCCGTGCTCTCCACCGCGCTCATGGTTGAGCGCCTCGGCCACCGGGCCGAGGCCGATGCGATGCGCCGCGCGGTGGGCGCGGCGATCACCGCGCGGCGTTGCACCCCGGATCTTGGAGGCTCGCTGACTACGAAGGACGCAGGCGCGGCGATACGCGCCGAGCTGGGTTGGTCAGACTGACGCGGAGTGCCCCTGCAGTGCCACGGCAAGCTGAGCGCGACGACCGATGTCAAGTTTGCGATAGATACGGGTGATGTGCTGTTCCACGGCTCGCTGGGTGACCTGTAGCTGGTCCGCTATCTGCCGGTTGGTGAGTCCGTCGAGTATCATCCGCGCCAACCGCTGCTCATGAGCGCTCAGTTCACTACGGTCGCCCGGTCGGCATTCGACGCGAGAGGTGCCGGAGCGATGCGCGCAAGCGAAAGCGTCCGGCCGGGGGATGGAGTCGCCGAGCTCCCTGGTCGTGGTCTCGATGACGATCCGCTCCATGACATAGGGATCCCCTGCTAGCACATGTCGCATCCCGGTGGGGTTGGCGACTCGGAGCAGCAGTGTGTCTCCGTCGCCCTGGGCCCACATGCCGCCGTACAGGAGGATTTCGGCATGGGCCATCCGGCCCCAGTAGGACTGGTACTTGGATGTCGTGCGGACAAGGGCATTCCCCCTGCGAAGCCGACGCTCTATCAAGAACTGCATTGTCGCTCCAGTGGTCAGGACAGTGCCGGCGAGGTCTGAACACCTGCCGGCCCGTCCTGCGCCACCGTCCTGCGTCGCGCTCCCCATCGCTTCCTGTTCTGTTACCGATCCACGAGCGGGGTTTCCGCCTGCCGGGCGTACGGTGCCCCAAGCCACGGCCGTGATGAGGATCGACCAGGCCCTCCGGCCTGATCCCAAAGACATGCCCTGGATCGCAAATGCGGCGGGGTGCTTTCGTGCAGCCTTGGCCCTCACAGTGCCGATCAGCCGTGGAGCCGGCTCGTCTCCGGCACCCCCATCGCCGCGAACATCGCGTCCGCCTGGGTGCGGTGGGCGAATGCCGCGACGATGTCGCCACGTGCTGTCAGCACCTCGGCCATGCCGTCCAGCGCCCGTGCCACCTCGATGCGGAATCCAACGGACAGGGCGACCTCGTGGGCGTCAGTATGCAATTGGAGCGCTGTATCGTGCTGATGTCGGTGGCCGAACAGGCTGCCGAGAATGTTTCTGACTGCCGCCTTTCGGGTCGGCATGCGGATCTGTCGTTCCAGCTTCCAGGCACGCTCAGCCAGTCCCACCGCCTCGCCGTACTTGCCGAAGTTGCGGTGCGCCTTGGCGGACAGGGCGAAGATCAGGGCAATATCTGCCAGCGAGCCCGACTCGTGACTCAGCTCCAGGGCCTGATCCAGGGAGTTGTGTGCGGCTTCGTCGTCGCCGAGCCCAAGGTGAGCGAGGGCCAGATCGGAGAGGGAGATGATCTCGTTGTCCGGGGCGCCGATCACCCGGTTGAGTTCGACTGCGCGATGCGCCGCTTCGGCAGCTTCCTCGTATCTGCCCCAGTGCTCGAAGAGCGAGCTGAGGTTGGTCAGGGACTCGGCCTCTGCACGCCGGGCGCCCAGCTCCTGCTTGATCCCAATGGACTGCTCAAGGTGAGGGAGTGCCTTGTCGAAATAGCCAAGCGTGGCCAGCAACAGACCCATCACGCCAGTGCCCTTCGCTTCCCCCCTGCGGTCTCCCAACCGCACCGACAGCTCACAGCTCTCCTGCGCCGCCCACAGTCCGTCCGCGAAGCGTCCGAGCTTCCAGTTGACGACCGCGAGATTGGACAGGCTGTGCGCCAGCGCCAGTGGGTCATCCAACTCACGAGCGGCCTCGACCGCGGTGGCGGCCACCTGCTGGAATTCTTCGAAGCGCCCTCGCCTGTCAAGGCCGAAGACGACGTTGCGGGCCAGCTCGTGGGTGTGCCGGCGCAGGCCTTTGCGGTCCGCGAGGGAGACGGCTGCCAACAGGTTGTCCTCCTCCCGTTCCAGCCACCTCTGGGCGTGCCTCGGGGAGCCCAGGTACGGCAGCACAGCATCGGAGCCCAAGGAAGGTTCCGAGGCTGTGCGGCTCAGCGGTGCCCTCCCGGGGAACAACACGTCGCATGCCGCGTCGGTGGCCCCGACGTAGTAGCCGAGGAGCCGTTCCAGCGCGCTGGTGTGGGCTTGGGCGCGCTCCTCGCTCATCTTCCTTCCCAGCGACTGCGCGAAGTAGCGCACGAGGTCGTGGAAAGCGTAGCGGCCTGTCTCGTACTGCTGCATCAGGTGCACGTCCAGCAATAGCTCCAGCACCTTCTCGGCGTTTTCCGGATCCATGCCGAGCAAGGCTCCGGCCGAGTACGGGTCGATCTCCGCCCCAGGGTGACCGGCCAGCAGCTCGAACACGGAGCGGTGGGCGGGTTCCAGCGTCTCGTACGAAAGGGCCAGTGTCGCGCTGACGCTGCGTACCCCGGTGTGCAGTTCGTCGAGCAAGCAGCTCTCGTCGCTAAGCCTCTCCACCAGGTAGCGCACGGTCCAGCTCGGTCGGTTGCACAGCCTGGCTGCGGCGATGCGCAGAGCGAGCGGCAAATGGCCGCACAGCTCCACCAGTTCGGCCACGGCCTCCGGTTCGGACGCGAGGCGTCCCTCGCCGAGGATCCTGGACACCAACGCGGTGCTGTCTTTCTCGTGCATTACCCCGAGGGACATCCAGTGCGCACCGTCCAGCTCGACCAGCCGGGGTCGGCTGGTGATCAGCACAAGGCTGTCAGAGGGGCCCGGCAGTAACGGGCGAACCTGCTCACTGTTGACAGCGTTATCAAGGACTAAGATGAGGCGGCGTTGCGCCGCTGTCGCCCGCCAGAGTGCGAAGCGGCTCCCCGCGTCGGCGGGAATGCGCTCACCGGGAACGTCGAGCATGCGCAGGAGGATCTCGGCCACGGCATAGGGTTGGAGAGGCTCCTCACCGGGCGAGAAACCTCGCAGGTCGACGTATAGGTGAGCGTCTGGGTAGCGGTCGGCCAGCCGGTGTGCGGCCCGGATGACCAAAGAGGTTTTGCCGCTGCCACCCATACCATCGACGGCGGCCATGCAGAAGCCCGCGCCGGGTAGGCGGTCGGCGTTGCCGGATTGCTTGACATACCGCAGCAATTGCTGGATTTCCTGGTCGCGGCCGGTGAAGTCGGGCAGGTCACATGGAAGGGTGCAGCGGTGCGGGCCGGTCGGCTTGACGAGCGCGGAGTCCTGCGAGCGGGGAGCGGGTGCGGGGTGGTGTTGGAGGGCGGCGAGTTCGGGGGCTTGGCGCAGCATTTTCTCGTACAGGGTGGTCAGTCGGCTGCTCGGGTCGACGCCGAGTTCCCCGGCGAGGAGTTTGCACACCTGGTAGTACTCGCTCAGCGCCTCCGCCTGCCGTCCGGAACGGTAGAGGGCAAGCATGAGCAGAACGCGCAGGTTCTCCATAAACTGGTAATTATTGACGTAAATGCGCAGTTCGCCGATAAGTTCGCTGGTCTCTCCCAACGACAGCCTCAGCTCGAAATACTGCTCGACCGCGGCGAGCCTGCGCTCCTCCAGGCCGGCGGAGGCGACATCGATCAGGCTGCCGCCGGCTCCGGCAAGTACGGGGCCGCGCCACAGGGCGAGGGTATCGCGCAGAGTGGCGACCGCTGCTGCGGTGTGACCTGCGGTCACTTCCAGCTGGGCCCGGCGTAACCCGTCGGAGAACTTGAGCAGGTCGAGCTGCTCGCGGCTGACCACTGCCTGATAGCCGGGCCTTTCGGTGACTATCAGCTCTCGCCCGCCCGGTATGCAGTGACGCAGGCCGCCGACGGCCTTGCGCACCTGGTGGGAGGCGGTACTGGGTGGTTCTGTCTCCCAGACCGCTTCGACCAACCGGCCGACCGGGACAACGCGGTTCGGTGAGAGGAGCAGGGAGGCGAGTACACGCTCCGGAACCGGCCCGCCGAGTGGCAGCAGCCTTGTGTCTTCAGTTCGGCACTCAAGCGTTCCCAAGATATTGAACCGAACCGGCATACGGTCCTCGTCACTCAAAAGAGCTCCCGAAATTTTTTGCATACTTGCACATAGTTCAAACTGGAAATGGGCGAAGGTATATGAACATCGAGGCCGACGCCAGGCTGACAGTGGCCAGGGGGATGGCGGGCATGATCAGCGCGAGGAGGCCGATCGTTCAGCTCAACGCGGGGTGTCCGGCGTTGCCGCCGGTATGCAGGTGTCGAGGCTGACACCGCGGCGGTGGGGAGGGGCAGGGTTCTGCGCATCCGGTGTCCTCCGGGAAGGGGCATGTGAGCATGGGACGTCCCTGCCTTTGCCCGTTCATGCGGACCAGTACGTGGGTGGGGGTGGTCGGTCGTGAGGTTGCGGACGTTGAGGGCTGTCATGTTCACCGCGTGTGCGGCGGGTTCCAGTGTTCTTCCGCCACCGCACAGGCAGTGACATTCGTCATCACTTCACACCCGAGGAATTCCGGCGTCGCGGCCTCGTCCGGGGCGAACGTCGTGCCCCGGCCAGGCCCTCCGGGCGAACGCAACCGCGTGCGGATCACCGGGGGTTGAGGTCACCGCCCCGGCCGTTTCCACGTCCGTAGGGGCCTCCTTGCGCATCGCGTTTCTCCTTCTCCTGTCTGGCTGTCTCGGGAGGTGGGTGAGTCTGTCCGTGCCGCGCGGTCGGCAAATCGGACTGGGTCCCGACCCGAGCACCTGCAAGTCTCCGATCCAGTTGGTGATTCGGTGAGCGTCGGTCTTCTCGACGAAGCAGCTCGGATTTCCGGGAATTGGAACGGCGCGCAGCAGCGGGCCTGGCCCCGACGGATCCGAGGAAGCTGTGTCGTTGCTTCCACCGTCGTGGAAGACGGCGGGGTTGTGCAGGACTGCTCGATCCACTGATAGGGAGGGCGACCTTCGGGCCGGAGCCGGGTCGGGGGATGCGGGATCCTAAGGGCTTGCAGATCATTAACACGTTGTTTTGATCTTGTTGTCCTCGTCGGCCTGTGCCTGGACCCGGTCCTGAAGGGTGGCGAGGGCCGCGGGTGGGGTTGTCGCCGGTGGGATGGTGATGCCGTGTGCCTTGAGCAGTTGCCGGTTCTTCAGGAGGGTGCGGTGCGTTGCGGTGCGGCTGGTGCCGAACAGCACGGCGAGGGGTTCCGCGGCCAGGGCGGCCCGCAGGTGGAGCACGGTGGCCAGGACCTGGTCGGCGAAGGCCAGCCGAGGCGGCCGACCGCGCCGGATATCCCCGTCCGGGGCCAGGGTCTCGGTGAGGTCGTTCAGTTGCTGGCGGGTCATCCCGGTCAGTGCTGGTTCGGAGAGCAAGGCCTGGTCCCAGTCCGGATCCGGCGTCTGCGGGACCCGGGCCGCCGGGATCACGGGCGATGGTTGGGGGTGCAGTGCGTAGTTCCAGGCGCCCTGGAACGCGTGCCGGGTCAGCGGCAGGGCGGCCATCTCCGCGTCTTTGATGCGGACCCCGGTCGGGTAGGTGTTGGTGTCGAGTTCGGCCCTCACACGCAGTCCGGTGCGGGTGGTGGTCGCGGCGATCGACTGCACGATGACTTCGTGGCTGGTCAGCGGGCGGCCGCTCCAGTTCATGGTGATGTGTGAGAAGAGCCGGTGCTCGATCTTGTTCCACTTCGAAGTGCCCGGTGGTAGGTGGCACACGGTGATCGTCAGCCCGGTTTCAGCTGCGAGTTGGGCCAGCTCGGGCTTCCAGGACCGGGTGCGGTAGCCGTTGGACCCGCCGGCGTCGGCGGTGATCAG
>NZ_JBHXRX010000065.1:37458-44177 GCF_042714995.1 Streptomyces sp. NPDC058665 | reverse complement strand
CGCCGGACGGGCGTGATGAGCCCGTCCGGCGACCGAGGACACAGCCGGCCACCGGGCCGACCCGGTCAAGCTCGCGGCGGTAGCGCGGGGCGGCGGCGGTCCGGCACGTCGCCGTAGCCGGGCGGGGTCGCCGCGGGCTGCTTGGCGAGCAGTTCCAGCGCCACCCACACCGCGTCGTCGAGCTGCGCGTGCCGCCCCTCCGCCCAGTCGAGCGGGGTACGCAGCGCCTCGATGTCCGGCTCCACGCCGTGGTTCTCGACCGACCAGCCGTACGTGTCGAACCAGGCCGCGTTCATCGGCACCGTGATCACCGTGCCATCACCCAGCCGGTGCCTGCCGGTCATGCCGACCACTCCGCCCCAGGTGCGCTGCCCGACCACCGGGCCCAGCTTCAGCAGCCTGAAGGCCGCCGTGATCATGTCGCCGTCGGAGGACGTCGCCTCGTCCGCGATCGCGACGACCGGGCCGCGCGGCGCGTTGGAGGCGTAACTCACCGCCTGCGCGTTGCGCGTCAGGTCCCAGCCGAGGATGCGCCGGGTCAGCTTTTCCACGACCAGTTCGCTGATGTGGCCGCCCGCGTTGCCCCGTACGTCCACGATCAGCGCCGGCCTGGACACCTCCAGACGCAGATCGCGGTTGAACTGGGCCCAGCCCGAGCCTCCCATGTCGGGGATGTGCAGATAGCCGCACTTGCCGCCGCTCATCTCGCGGACGACCTCGCGGCGTTTGGCCACCCAGTCCTGGTAGCGCAGCGGCCGTTCGTCGACGAGCGGGACGATCGCCACGCGCCGTGAACCGCCGTGCCGCGTACCGCCGTTGCCCGGTGACAGGTCCTCGGCGGGGCGGAAGGTCAGCTCGACCGTCGTACCGCCCGCGGCGGAGAGCAGCGGGTAGGGGCCGGTCACCGGGTCGACGGGCCGGCCGTCGACATGGGTGAGGACCGCGCCCTCGCGGATGCCCGTACCGGCCAGCGGGGAACGGGCCTTGGAGTCCGACGACTCGCCGGGCAGGATCCGCTTCACGAGCCATTCGCCGTCCCGGCACACGAGGTTGGCGCCGAGCAGGCCCATGGCGCGTTGGTAGTGCGGCGGTCCCTCGTTGCGGCGGGCGGGGGTGACGTACGCGTGCGAGGTGCCCAGCTCACCCAGTGCCTCGCGCAGCAGATCGGCGAACTCGTCGGGGGACGCGACGCGTTCGACCAGCGGGCGGTACTGGTCGAGCACCGCGTCCCAGTCGATGCCGCACATCTCCGGCTCCCAGAAGTACGAGCGGATGATGCGGCCGGCCTCCGCGTACGCCTGGCGCCACTCGGCCGCGGGGTCGACCTCGTGCAGGATGCGGCGCAGGTCGATATGAACGGTCGAGTCCCCGTCGCCGGGCTCGGTGGCGGGCGCGGCGCGCAGGTCGTCGTCGTCCACGACGACGAGCCTGGAGCCGTCCCGGCTGAGCGCGAACCAGTCGAGGTGGTCGACGAGTTCGCTCTTGCGCGCCTTGGTGATGTCGAAGTGTTCGAGGGTCGGACGGCCCGAGGTGTCGGCGGGGTTGGCGAACGTCTCGCCGAGCGCGCCGGAGATCGGCCAGCGCAGCCAGACGAGCCCGCCGCCGCTGACGGGTTGCAGGGCCGAGTACTTGGACGCCGAGACGGGGAACGGCGTGACCCGGCTCGCGAGCCCTTCGACCTCGACCGTGACCGTGCCATCCGGCACCGCGGCCGTGCCGTCGGACGGGGTGACGGCCACCGGGTCGAGCCCGCCGGCGGCCGGGCGGCCGTCCGGGAGCAGCGCGAACGGCGAGGGCGTCGCCGACGAGAGCGGTACGAGGTAGGGGCGGCAGCCCAGCGGGAAGGAGAGGTCACCGGTGTGCACGTCGTACACCGGGTCGAACCCGCGCCAGGAAAGAAAGGCGAGATATCGGCCGTCCCGCGTGAAAACAGGATTCTCGTCCTCGAAACGGCCGTTGGTGACGTCGACGATCGTACGGTCGGCGATCCGCGCCATCTTGATCTGCCGCAGCGAGCGGCCGACTCCCGGGTGGGACCAGGCGATCCAGTCGCCGTCGGGGGAGAACGCGAGGTCGGTGACGGGGCCGTTGACGGAGCGGATCAGCTCGGTGACGTCCTCCTCGGCGGGCGTCGCCGGTTCGCCGGTCACCGCTGTGGATTCTGACGTGGCATCATCTGATGGCTCGTCAGGAACCGTCAGTATCAGCAGCCTTCCGTCGTTCGTGCTGAGCGCGAGCCGTTCACCGGCCGGGTCGGCGATCAGCTCGTGCACGCGGCCCAGCCGCCCGGACGCGAGCCGCACCGGCGGCATGTCACCGCTCGCGCGCGGCAGATAGGCGATCTCGATCGCGTCCTCGCCGTCCGCGTCCGTGACGTAGGCGACCTTGCCGCCGCTGCCCAGCATCTCGGGCAGCCGCACCCGTACGCCCGGTGTGTCCGCGATCGTGCGGGCCGGGCCGTCGCGGTGGGTGAGCCAGTACAGGCTGCCGCGTACGGAGACGGCGCTCGCCCGGCCCGTGGTGTCCACGGAGATCGCGTCGACGTGGTGGGCGGCCGGGACCTGATACGTGCGCCGTCCGGCGCGCGGCCCGCCGAGCCGTACCGACAGCTTGCGCGGCACCGAGTCGGGCGCCAGCGAGTCCACCAGCCACAGCTCGCCCGCGCACTGGTAGACGACCCGGCGCCCGTCGGACGAGGCGTGGCGGGCGTAGAAGGCGTCGTGGTCGGTGTGCCGGCGCAGGTCGGTGCCGTCGGGGAGCGTCGAGTAGAGATTGCCGACGCCCTCGTGGTCGGAGAGGAACGCGATACGCCCGGACACGAACATCGGGCAGTCGACATGGCCGGGCAGATCCGCGAGAAGCCGCTCGCCGTGCAGCCACAGTCGGCCCATGGCGCCACCCCGATACCGCTTCCACGCGGCCGGTTCGTGCGGCGGCTTGCCGGTGAGCAGCAGGCTGCGCCGCTCGCCGTTGATGTCGGTGACCGCGATGTCGGTGACCGGGCCCCAGGGGAGTTTGCCGCCGGGGGAGCCGTCGGTGGGGACGCTGTAGGCCCAGGAGTAGTAGGAGAAGGGCTGGCCGTGCGAGGAGACGGCGAGGATCTGCGCCGCGCCGTCCTTGTCCGGCGGCGTCCAGCCGCAGACGCGGGTGTCGGTGGAGCCCCAGTAGCTGAGCCGGCGGGCCGGCCCGCCGGCCACCGGCGCCAGATGGATCTCCGGATCCAGGCTGCGCCAGCTCGTATAGGCGATCTGGCCGCCGTCCGGCGAGAACCGCGGATGCCCCACTCGTGTGCGGTCGACGGTCACCCGCCACGCACGGTCCGGGCGGTGCTTGGCCGACGAGAGGGGGGCGACCCAGAGATCGTCCTCGGCGGCGAAGCACAGCAAGTCGTCGTGCAGATGCGGATAACGGAGATACGCGACGTCGTCACTCACCCCCCAATGCTTTCCGTGCGGGAGGGGCGCGGCAACTCGTAGGAGGAGTCGAGTTGGCCGGATGCGTTCGGCGGGCACTCGGTCCTGTGTGTGAAGGGGTGGCGGACGTGTGTGCGGAGTGTGGCGGAGCCCACAAGCGAAACGTTGCCGTTTCGATGAGGGTGGTCTATCTTCGTACTGTACGAAATCGTTTCGTTCAGCTTCGAGAGCCTGACGGGAGGTCGGACATGGCACGCACCAGACTCACGCCGGAACGCGAGGGCGAGTTGTACGGAGCCGTGCTCGACCTGCTGCGCGAGGTCGGCTACGACGCCCTCACCATGGACGCCGTCGCCGCCCGCACCCACTCCAGCAAGGCCACCCTCTACCGCCAGTGGGGGAGCAAGCCGGAGCTGGTCGCACGAGCCCTGCGGCACAACAAGCCGGCTGATGTCGCGCAGATCGACACCGGCTCGCTGCGCGGGGACTTCCACGCCATGGTCTCGATGGGCGACGACTGCCAGATGGAGCGGGACTCCGCGCTGATGCGGGGCCTGGTCCATGCCGTCCACAACAATCCCGATCTCCACCAGGCACTTCGCGAACTGCTCGTCGCACCCGAACTCACCGGGCTCGGCGTCTTTCTGCACCGTGCGGTGGAACGGGGCGAGGTCAGGGCGGACCATCCCGCGCTGAAATACGTCGCACACATGTTGGTCGGCGCTTTCGTCGCCCGGCAGCTCATCGAGGACAGGTCGGTCGACAAGGCCTTCCTCGCTGACTACATAGACGCCGTGCTTCTCCCCGCCCTCGGCGTCTGACCCTCCTCGCAGCTCGCTGCATCGCCTCCCTGGGCCGCTCGCCCACCTCCGGGGCCTCCCCAGCAGTACCCGGCGTCCTCGCACGGCAACTTCTGCCGGTCGTGGCGTCAGCACCTGACGCGTGTCGCTCTCGCGCCGTCGGTCGGCTCCCCATGCCCTTGATCCACCCCCCAGACCGGGAGTACGCCTCGTGGCCACGTTTCTTTACAGACTCGGACGGTTCGCCTTCCGGCGCCGAAATCTCGTCGCCTTCGTATGGGTGGTGCTGCTGGCACTCGCCGGCGTCGGCGCGGCGTCCGCGTCCACCGCGACATCGAGTTCCTTCTCCATCCCGGGGACGGAGGCTCAGAAGGCCTTCGACCTGCTGGAAGAGCGCTTCCCCGGCGGCAGCGCCGACGGGGCCACCGCCCGGGTCGTCTTCAAGGCGCCCGAGGGCGAGAAGATGACATCGGCCGCGAACAAGGCCGAGGTCGAGAAGATCGTCGACGAGCTGCCCGCCGGCTCGGACCAGGTCGCCCGGGTCGCCGACCCGTACACCGCGAAGGCCGTCTCGCAGGACGGTTCGACGGCGTACGTCTCGGTCACCTACAAGGTCAACTCGATGGAGCTGACCGAGGAGACACGTACGGCGCTGGAGGAGACGGGGGCCGAGGCGCGGGAGGCCGGCCTCACCGTCGAGATCGGCGGTGACGCGCTCCAGGCGGCGCCGGAGACGGGAGCCACCGAAGTCATAGGCATCGCCGTGGCGGCGGTCGTGCTCGTGATCACCTTCGGTTCACTGATCGCCGCGGGACTGCCGCTGCTCACCGCCCTCATCGGCGTGGGAATCGGTGTGTCGACCATCACCGCGCTGGCGAGCGTGATGGATCTCGGCTCCACCACCAGCATTCTCGCGATGATGATCGGCCTCGCCGTCGGCATCGACTACGCCCTGTTCATCGTCTCGCGCCACCGGGCGGAACTCGCCGAGGGGCGGGAACCCGAGGACGCCGCCGGACGGGCCGCGGGGACGGCCGGATCGGCCGTGGTATTCGCCGGACTCACCGTCGTCATCGCGCTCGTCGGGCTCGCCGTCGTCAACATCCCGATGCTCACCAAGATGGGTGTCGCGGCGGCCGGAACGGTCGTCATCGCGGTCCTTGTCGCGCTCACGCTCGTCCCGGCCATGCTGGGCTTCGCGGGCAAGCGGGTCCACGGCAAGAAGCTGCGGACGAGGATGGCCCGTGAGCAGGCGGTCTCGGCCGACGGCGGAGCGGCTGAGGGCAAGCCCAACATGGGTACCCGCTGGGCCCGTTTCGTCCTGCGCCGCCCCGTCGCCGTACTCCTCGCCGGAGTCGTCGGCCTCGGCGTCATCGCCGTCCCGGCGACCCAGCTGGAGATGGGTCTGCCCGACGACGGATCGCAGCCGACGAGCACCACGCAGCGCAAGGCGTACGACCTCCTGTCGGACGGTTTCGGGCCCGGCTTCAACGGCCCGCTGATGGTCGTCGTCGACGGCAAGGGCGACGACAACGCCAAGGAGACCGCCGCGGAGGTCACCGCGGCCGTGGAGGACCTGAAGGGCGTCGCAGCGGTCACCCCGGCCAGCTACAACAAGGCCGGCGACACGGCGACGATCACGGTCGTCCCGAAGGACCGCCCCTCGTCGGTGGAGACGGAGAACCTGGTCCACACCATCCGCGAGGCCGGCGGTGAGATCGCCGCCGACAGCGAGGCGAAGGTGCTGGTCACCGGCGCCACCGCGATGAACACCGACTTCTCCGAGAAGATGAACGACGCGCTCCTGCCGTATCTCGCGCTCGTCGTGGGTCTGGCGTTCCTGCTGCTGATGCTCGTCTTCCGGTCGGTCCTGGTGCCCCTCAAGGCGGCGCTCGGGTTCCTGCTGTCGGTCGTCGCTGCGCTCGGCGCCGTGGTCGCGGTCTTCCAGTGGGGCTGGCTCGCCAGTCTGTTCGGTGTGGAGCAGACCGGTCCGGTCATGTCGATGATGCCGATCTTCATGGTCGGTGTGGTCTTCGGTCTCGCGATGGACTACGAGGTCTTCCTGGTGACGCGGATGCGTGAGGCGTACGTCCACGGGGAGCGGCCCGGCCAGGCGATCACCACCGGCTTCCGGCACGGGGCGCGGGTCGTCACCGCCGCCGCGGTGATCATGATGGCGGTCTTCGCGGGCTTCATCGGATCCAGCGAGTCCATGGTCAAGATGATCGGCTTCTCGCTGGCGATCGCGGTCTTCTTCGACGCGTTCGTCGTCCGGATGGCGATCGTGCCGGCGGTGCTCGCACTGCTCGGCAACAAGGCGTGGTGGCTGCCGCGCTGGCTCGACCGGCTGCTGCCGAACGTCGACGTGGAGGGCGAGCAGCTGCGGAAGATGCTGGAGAAGGAGCCGGCCGGTGCGGGCGGGGACGCCGGGCCGGAGAAGGAGCTGGTGCGGGTCTGACGTACGGGAGCCGTGCGCCGGGCGGGCCTCGCGGGTCCGTCCGGCGCC
>NZ_JBHXRX010000065.1:0-37449 GCF_042714995.1 Streptomyces sp. NPDC058665 | reverse complement strand
TGGGTCGGGGGGGGGGGTGCGCCGGCGCGGCCCCGTCGGGCGGGGGGGCCGCCGGCGCCCCGCGCGCCCACGGCTCACGTGTGTCCGGTGTGCTGTGTCCTGTGTGTTTCCGTGCGTCGGTGCGTGCCGGGTGCGGGTCAGCTGTGGTGCAGCAGACGGTCGAGACCGCGCTTCGCGCGCAGCGGATAGCGCTCCTCGCCGACCGGGACCGTCTGGTGCGTCAGCCGGAGGAACCGGCGCAGCAGGGACGTGTCGAACTGGGTCAGCGCCACCCCTTCCGGCGAGTGGAATTCGAGCATCGTCTGCGCCCTGCCGCACGGCCACACGCGTACGTCGCCTTCGCCGGACGGCGTACGCAGGCCCGATTCGAGCAGCTGACGGGCGAAGGCCCACACCACTTCGGCGTCGTCACGGGACACCTCGGCGGGGAACGCGACGCGGACGGCGAGGGGGTCGGCACTGTCGTAGCGGAGGGTGACGGTCAGGCACCCGTGGTGGGGGGCGTCCGTGATGAGACGGACCTTGGCAGGCTGCTCGACGACGGCTGACATCGTTTCGCTCCTCTACGGCAGTCGCTTTACACCGAAAGATGCCTTTTGCCCCTTATTTAACTCCGAGTGTCCCGGAAAACTCAAACTTTCCGTGCCGTTCGGTGCCCGTACACCGGTTCGCATGGCACGCGCTCTTGCAACTCGTTCGCAAGAGAGGACTATCTATTCGAACGGCTCATTCCGAGCGGTTCATGTCTGAACGCCTGCCTGAACGCCTGCCCGGAAGCGGAGCCCGCCCATGCATGTCCCCGACGGAATGATCAACCTGCCCGTGTCGGCCGCCGCCGGTGTCGTCGCCGCCGGAGCCGTGGCGGTCAGCCTGCGCGGCGCCCGCCGCGAACTGGGCGCAGGTCCGCTCGCCGAGGGCCACGGCGCCGAGCGCACCGCGCCCCTCGCGGGCCTCGTCGCCGCCTTCGTCTTCGCCGTGCAGATGCTGAACTTCCAGGTCGCGGCGGGCACCAGCGGGCATCTGCTCGGCGGGGCGCTCGCGGCGATACTCGTCGGCCCCTTCACCGGGGTCCTCTGTATCGCCGTCGTCCTGCTGATGCAGGGCATCCTCTTCGCCGACGGCGGTCTCACCGCGCTCGGCGTGAACATCACGGTCATGGGCGTCGTGACGGTGATCGTCTCGTACGGGATCTTCCGCGGCCTGCTCCGCGTCCTGCCGCGGGGGCGGCGCTCGGTGACCGTGTCCGCGTTCGTCGGCGCGCTGGTGTCCGTGCCGGCCGCCGCCGCGGCTTTCACCCTTCTCTACGCGATCGGCGGCACCACGGACATCCCGATCGGCAAGGTGTTCACCGCGATGGTCGGCGTGCACGTGCTCATCGGCATCGGCGAGGCGGCGATCACCGCGCTGACGGTCGGGGCGGTCATCGCCGTACGGCCGGACCTGGTCCACGGGGCGCGCGGGCTGGCCGCGCCGCTCAAGCTGCGGATCGACGGTGAGCTGGTGGACGCGCCTGCCGCCGCGCCCGCCGCCGCCCCGCAGGGCGCGCCGGTCGCCGCGCGCTCGCCGCGCGGGCTGCTGGTGGCCGGCCTCGGCGCCGCCCTGCTGCTGGCCGGGGTCGTCTCCTTCTACGCCTCCGCCAGCCCCGACGGACTGGAGAAGGTCGCCGCCGACAAGGGCATCGACAAGAAGGTCGAGGAGCACGCCGCCGCGGACTCGCCGCTCGCCGACTACGGCGTCGCGGACATCTCCAACGCCCGGCTCTCCGGCGGGCTCGCGGGCGTGATCGGCGTCGGCGCGACGGTCGTGGTCGGCAGCGGGATCTTCTACGTGGTGCACCGGCGCCGTACGACGGGGAACACCCCGGCCTCGTCCGGCGCCGCCGGCTCTGGGCCCGCCGGCTCCGGGACTTCCGCGTCGCCCGAGCGGGCCTGACATGGGAGCCGGCCACGCCCACAAGCTCTACCGGCACGGCCACTCGCCGGTCCACGCGCTCCCGCCGCACTGCAAGCTCGCCGCTGTCCTGTGCTTCGTGCTCGTCGTGGTCTCCACACCGCGCGAGGCCGTGTGGGCCTTCGGCCTGTACGCGGTGCTGCTCGCCGGCGTCGCGGCGCTCGCCCGTGTCCCGGCCGGTTTCCTGCTCCGCCGGATGCTGATCGAGGTCCCGTTCGTGGCCTTCGCGGTCCTCATGCCGTTCGTGGTCCCCGGCGAACAGGTCCAGTTCCTCGGGCTCTCGCTGAGCGTCCCCGGCCTGTGGGGCGCCTGGAACGTGCTGGCCAAGGGCACGCTCGGGGTCGCCGCCTCCGTACTCCTCGCCTCCACCACCGAACTGCGCGC
The DNA here is from genome assembly GCF_042714995.1 of Streptomyces sp. NPDC058665. Classification (NCBI taxonomy): domain Bacteria; kingdom Bacillati; phylum Actinomycetota; class Actinomycetes; order Kitasatosporales; family Streptomycetaceae; genus Streptomyces; species Streptomyces sp. NPDC058665. Next base: position 35,115 of record NZ_JBHXRX010000065.1, on the reverse strand, counting down.
GCTGCTGCTCGGGCTGCAACGGCTGAGGCTGCCGCCGATGCTCGTCCAGATCGCGTCCTTCATGATCCGCTACGGCGACGTGATCACCGACGAGCTGCGGCGGATGTCGATCGCCCGCCGCTCACGCGGCTTCGAGGCGCGTGGCGTACGGCACTGGGGCGTGCTCGGCAAATCCGCCGGGGCGCTGTTCATCCGCTCCTACGAGCGCGGGGAGCGGGTGCACCTGGCGATGATGAGCCGCGGCTACACGGGCACGATGCCGGTCATCGACGAGATGACGGCCTCGCGCGCGCAGTGGACGTCCGCCGCCGCCCTCCCCCTCTCGGCGCTCGCGGTCTGTCTGCTTGGCTGGACCCTATGAGCACGCAGTCCCAGGAGCAGTCGCCACCGCCGCCCTCTCTCGAAGTGCGGGGGCTCGCGTACGCGTACCCCGACGGCCACCAGGCGCTCTTCGGCGTCGACCTGACCGTCGGGCGCGGTGAGCGGGTCGCGCTGCTCGGGCCCAACGGCGCGGGCAAGACCACCCTCGTCCTGCACCTCAACGGCATCCACACGGCTGGCGCCGGGTCCGTCACCGTCGCGGGGCTGCCGGTCGCGAAGCCGAACCTCGCCGAGATCCGCCGCCGGGTCGGCATCGTCTTCCAGGACCCCGACGACCAGCTCTTCATGCCCACGGTGCGCGAGGACGTGGCCTTCGGCCCGGCGACGTCCGGGCTGCGCGGCGCGGAGCTGGAGGCCAGGGTCGTCGCGGCGCTCACCCAGGTCGGCATGGCCGAGTACGCGGACCGGCCCCCGCACCATCTCTCCTTCGGGCAGCGCCGCAGGGTCGCCGTCGCGACGGTCCTGGCGATGGAGCCGGAGATCCTCGTACTGGACGAGCCCTCGTCCAACCTCGATCCGGCGTCGCGCCGCGAACTCGCGGACATCCTGCGGGCGTTGGACGTCACCGTCCTGATGGTCACGCACGACCTGCCGTACGCCCTGGAACTGTGCCCGCGCGCGGTGATCCTCAGCGAGGGCGTCATCGCGGCCGACGGACCGACCGGGGACCTGCTCGGCGACGCGGAACTGATGGGTGCGCACCGGCTGGAGTTGCCGTTCGGTTTCAACCCCGCTTCGGTGACGCCTTAGGGCGTGTCTTTCGGATCCTGCCGGGCTCGCGGGCCCTGGCACGCGCGCTCGCCGCGTTGTCGTCGGTCGCCAACTCCCCCGTAGCCCCCAAGGGGGCACGGGAGGTGCCCCCTCCGCGTTGACTCCCTCCTCCGCCTTGCGATCACACGCACCAGACCCCGCTCCCTGATCCGGCCTGATCCAAAAGACACGCCCTGAGGTCTGACCTCGCGGCGATGCGTGCACCATGGAGGTATGAGCGGGATGGTAGGCGTCGCTGACGTCCAGGGCACGGTGGCCGCGGGCTTCGAACCCGTCAGGGACGCGTTCGTACGGAACTTCCAGGAGCGCGGTGAGCGGGGCGCGGCCGTCGCCGTCTACCGGGACGGGCACAAGGTCGTCGACCTGTGGGCCGGCACACGCGACGTCGACGGCTCGGAGCCGTGGGCCGTCGACACGGCGCAGATCGTCCACTCCGCGACGAAGGGCGTCGCCGCCGCCGTACCGCTTCTGCTGCACCAGCGCGGGCGGATCGACCTGGACGCGCCGGTGGGCACGTACTGGCCCGAGTTCAAGGCGGCGGGGAAGGAACGGGTGCTCGTACGGCACCTGTTGTCGCACCGCGCGGGCGTGCCCGTGCTCGACCGGCCGCTGAGCGTCGCGGAGGCGCTCGACGGCGAGTCGGGAGCGCACGCCCTGGCGGCGCAGCGGCCCTTGTGGGAGCCGGGCACCGATCACGGCTACCACGCGCACACGTACGGCTGGTTGATCGCCGAGCTGGTCAAGCGCGTCACCGGCCGGTCCATCGGCCGCTGGCTGGCCGAGGAGATCGCCCGCCCGCTCGGTCTGGACTTCTGGATAGGGCTACCCGCCGAGGAAGCGCACCGGGTGGGCCGGACAGGGAAGATCGAGGAGCCCGCCGGGGCCGGCGGGGGGCTGCGGCTGCGCGCGAAGCGCTCGGTCACGGAGGCGTACGACGACCCCGGATCGCTCACGCGGCGGGCGTTCGGCGCGATCGATCCGCCGCCGGACCTGAACAGCGCCGCCTACCGGGCCGCCGAACTGCCCGCGAGCGGCGGCATCTCCACCGCGCGTGCGCTGGCCCGCTGCTACGCGGCGATGATCGGCCCGGTGGACGGCCCCGGGCGCGGTTACCGGGGCGGTGAGCGGCTGTTCGCGCCGGCGACGCTGACCCTGGCCCGTACCGAGGAGTCGGCGGGCCCCGACCGGGTGCTGGTCGTCGGCACGCGCTTCGGACTCGGCTTCATGCTCCACGGCTCGGGCGCGCCGCTGCTGGGGCCGGGCTCTTTCGGACACCCGGGAAGCGGCGGCTCGCTCGGCTTCGCCGACCCCGAGTCGGGCATCGCCTTCGGCTATGTCACCAACGGCATGCGCAAGGGAGTCACGGCGGATCCCCGGGCACAGGCCCTGGTGCGAGCCGTCAGATCGGCCGCATGATCGGTGCATGGAGCGATTCGAGGACCACGCCGCGCTGATCACGGGAGCCGGGCGGGGCATCGGCGAGGCGATAGCGCGGCGGCTGGCGGCCGAGGGCGCGCGGGTGCTGATCACGGACGTGGACGGTGAACGGGCGGCGCGGGCAGCGGAGTTGATCGACGGCGCGGTGCCGTACGGGTGCGACGTGGGCGACCGCGAGTCGGTGGAGGCGGCGGTGGCGTACGCCGTCGAGCGCTTCGGCTCGCTGGACGTCCTGGTCAACAACGCGTACTCCTGCACCCCGGACGTACCGCTCTTCGAGGACGAGCCGGACGAACACTGGGCCCGCGACCTCGACCTGACCCTCACCGGTGCCTTCCGCTGCGCGAGGGCGGCGCTGCCGCACCTGGCGGCGTCGGGCCGGGGCGCGATCGTGAACATCGGCTCGGTCAACGGCGAGCGGGACTTCGGCAACCACGCCTACAGCGCGGCGAAGGCGGGCCTCGCGAGCCTGACCCGCACCCTGGCGGGCCACGCGGCCCCACGCGGGGTCCGCGTCAACCTCGTCGCCCCCGGCACGATCCACACGGAGGGCTGGGCGGGCCGCGAGGCCAACCTGGAACGCGCGGCCCCGCACTACCCGATGGGCAGGGTGGGTCTGCCGGACGACGTCGCGTCGGCGGTGGCGTTCCTGGCGTCGTCGGACGCGGGATGGATCACGGGGGTGACACTGCCGGTGGACGGGGGGATTCTGTCGGCGAACGTGGGACTGCGGAAGGCGCTGGCGGGGGAGCCGGTGTCCGGGGAGCGATGAGTTCCGGCACCTGGCAAGGTCTCAACGGCGTATCTCCGAACCCCCAGGCAAGGACGGCCCGCCCATGGTCACCACCCGCACACTCGACGTCCCCGGCGCGCACCTCTCCTACGAAACACGTGGCTCGGGCCCCGTACTGGTGCTCACGGGCGCGCCCATGAACGCCGCGCACTTCGCTCCGCTGGCCGACGCGCTCCCGGATGAGTACACCGTCGTCACGCACGACCCTCGCGGCATCTCCGGCAGCACGCTGGACGACCCCACGCAGGACTCCACCCCCGAGCTGCGCGCCGACGACATCGCCGCGATCCTGGACGACATCGGCGCCGATTCGGCGGATGTGTTCGGCAGCAGCGGCGGCGCGGTGACCGGCCTCGCCCTGGTCGCACGCCACCCGGCCCGGGTCCGGACCCCCGTCGCGCACGAGCCGCCGGTGCTGGAGGTGCTGCCGGACGCGGCGGAGAGGCGAGCGGAGATGGACGACATCGTGGAGACGTTCCACCGGGAGGGTCTGGGCCCGGCGTTCGGGAAGTTCATGACCGTATCCGGCATGGAGCCCGCCGCCGGCCCGCCCCCGGGCGAGCCCTCGGCCCAGGACCAGGCGGACGGAGCACGCTTCCTGGCCCACGAACTGCGCGGCACGGCGGGCTACTTGCCCGACATCAAGGCGCTGACGGCCGCCCGGCCCCGCGTGCTGATCGCCATCGGCACAACGTCGGGCCCCCTGCTCACGCACCGCACCTCCACGGCACTTGCCGCACAACTCGGCACCCACCCGGTCGAATTCCCGGGCGGCCACGGCGGGTTCATGGAGGCACCGGGGGAGTTCGCGGGGGTGTTTCGGAAGGTACTGGCGGGCTGAGCCACCGGGCCAGCTTTCAGCGGTCTTGGTTCAACGCCTTCCGCACGGCCGACGGGCCGGACGTGTGGCTCGCGGCTCGCCTCGATCAGCCTTTCGAACTACCGTTGCTCGACCGCCTCGGTCGTAGCGTCTCGTCAACGAGGTCGAGTTCTACCGGAAGGCCAGTGGCACCGGCGTGCCCGTGCCCGAGGTGGTGCATCTAGGGGTGGACTCGCTCGTGATGTCCGAGTGCCCGGGGGAGCCGTGGTCCGCCTTGGCGGACGGGCTCGGCGATGCGGAGTACGAGCGGTTGCGGCGGGAACTTGGGGCGTACGTCGGGCAGTTGCATACCGTCACCGGTAAGCGCTTCGGGTATCCGTCCGGGGCTGTCGTCAACGCCGGGAGTTGGCGGGAGGCGTTCGAGGCGATGGTGGAGGCGGTCCTCGGCGACGCCGAGCGGTTCGGGGTCAAGTTGCCCGTGGCCGTCGAGCGTGTGCGGGGGCTCGTGCGGGGTGCCGCTCACGCTCTGGACGAGGTCACCGTGCCCGTGCTCGTGCACTTCGATCTGTGGCAGGGCAACATCCTGCTGACCGGTGAGCCGGGGGAGCGGCGGATCGGTGGGGTCGTTGATGGGGAACGGATGTTCTGGGGCGATCCGTTGGCGGAGTTCGTGTCGCTCAATCTGTTCGGTGAGCCCGAGGACGATCCCGCTCTGCTGGCCGGGTACCGGGCGGGCGGCGGTGACACCGACTTCGACACCGCCGCGCGGCTGCGCATGGCGCTCTACCGCTGCTACCTCTACCTGATCATGCTCGTCGAGGCCGTGCCGCGCGGCTACCCGCCCGCGCGGGCCGCCGTGACCCGCAGGACCGCCGGGCCCGCGCTGATCCTGGCCCTTGGGGTGATCTCCCACACGGTGTAGGTCAGCCGCCCGGTGGGGCCATGCCTCCCTGGAGGCGTTCCAGGTCCGAGGCGCGGACCTGGATCACGAACAGGGCGATCACCGCCGAGACGCCCGCCAGGACCGCCGCCACGATGAACGCGTTCGAGACGCCGGCCGTCAGGACCTCGTCGCTCCACGGCTTCGGCAGTGAATGCGTTTTCTGGAACGTCATCTTCTGGGCCGGGGTCGCGTGCTCCATGAAGTCGCGGGCCTGGGTCTTCCCCTCGTCCCTCGTGGCCGTGCCGAACACCGTCACCAGGATGGACAGCCCCAGCGAACCACCCACCTGCTGCATCGCGTTGAGGACGCCGGAGGCTGCGCCGGCCTCCTTCGGCTCGACTCCCGAGACCGCCATCAGGGTCAGCGACACGAACTGGAAGCCCATGCCGAGGCCGAAGACCAGCACCGGGCCCAGCAGGCTGCCCGCGTACGTGCTGTGGACGTCCGTCTGGGCCAGCCACGCGAGGCCGGCGGTGGCCAGGATCGCGCCGGTCACCATGAACGGTTTCGGGCCCCAGCGCGGCAGCAGCTGTGAGGCCACCCCCGAACCGACCGCGATGACCGCGCTCACCGGGAGGAAGGCGAGGCCGGTCCGCAGCGGGCTGAAGTCGAGGACCTCCTGGGTGAAGAGCGTGAGGAAGAAGAACATGCCGAACAGCGCGGCGGACAGGCTCAGCATCATCCCGTAGACGCCCGCGCGGTTGCGGTCGCGGAACATCCAGAGCGGCGTGATCGGCTGGCGCGAGCGGCGCTCGATGACGATGAAGAGGAACAGGAGCACCACCGCCGCGCCGAAGGACCCGAGCGTCAGGCTGTCGGTCCAGCCCTCCTCGGACGCCCGGATGAAGCCGTAGACCAGACCCACCATGCCGAGCGTCGCGGTGAGCGCGCCGACGATGTCGAAGTGCCCGGGGTGCCGTTCGGACTCCTTGATGAAGCGGGGGGTCAGAGCGATGAGCAGCAGCCCGATCGGCAGGTTGACGAAGAAGATCCACCGCCAGTCGAGCCACTCCACCAGGATGCCGCCGAGCAGCAGCCCGATCGCGCTGCCGCCCGCCGACACCGCGGCGAACACGCCGAACGCCCTGTTGCGGGCGGGCCCTTCGCGGAACGTGGTGGTGATCAGCGACAGCGCGGTGGGGGACGCGATGGCGCCGCCGGCCCCCTGGAGGGCACGGGCGGCCAGCAGCTGCCAGGAGTCCTGCGCCAGACCGCAGAGCAGTGAGGCGAAGGCGAAGAGCCCGATGCCGAACATGAAGACGCGGCGCCGCCCCAGGATGTCGCCGAGGCGCCCGCCGAGCAGCAGGAGACCGCCGAAGGTGAGGGTGTACGCGTTGACCACCCATGACAGGTTCTGGGTCGAGAAGCCGAGCGCGCTCTGGATGTGGGGGAGCGCGATGTTCACGATGGTGATGTCGAGAACCACCATCAGCTGGCAGGAGGCGATGATGGCCAGCGCGATGCCGTGGCCGCCCTCGGGGGTGGGGGGCTTCCCCGTGTTCGGCGGTGAGTTGGGCGGTGAGTTGGGCGGTGAATTCGGCGGTGAGTTCGGCGGGGTGGGCGGTGAATCAGTCATAGGTGGGGGTGGTGAACGGGGTGTGCGCGCCCTCCGACAGGGAGCGCCACCGTTCACCCGGATCTGACTCTAAGTGGGACGAACTGGACTCGCGACTCGGCGCCGGGCCCCCGGGCCTCAGGCGTGTTCCGACAGCACGTCGTCGGCGATCGTGAACGCCTTGTTGGCCGCGGGCACCCCGCAGTACACCGCCGACTGGAGCAGCACCTCCCGGATCTCCTCGCGGCTGAGCCCGTTCCGTACCGCCGCCCTGACATGCATCGCCAGCTCGTCGTGGTGCCCGCCGGCGACCAGCGCCGTCAGGGTGACGCAGCTGCGGGTACGGCGGTCGAGCCCCGGCCGGGTCCAGATCTCGCCCCAGGCGTAGCGGGTGATGAAGTCCTGGAAGGGCGCGGTGAACGCGGTCGTACGGGCCACCGCCCGGTCCACGTGGTGGTCGCCGAGTACGGCGCGGCGTACGGCCATCCCGGCGCCGTGCCGCGTGGCGTCCCCGACGTTCACCGTGCTCGCCCCGGCCGGGGAGGTCGCTTCGAGGTGGTTCAGCAGCGCGGCGAGCACCGGCGCGGGGCGTTCGACGTTCGCCAGATGCGCGGCTGCCGCGATCTCCGTGAGGCTCGCGCCCGGGATACCGTCGGCGCTCGTACGGGCGTGCGACGGCGGGGCCGCCGGGTCGTCGCGCCCGGCGACGACGAGGGTCGGAACCGTCACGGCCGCCAGCTCGTCGCGCAGGTCGTGTTCGGCGACGGCCAGGCAGCAGGCCGCGTACGACTTGTCGTCCGCCGTCCGCAGATCGTCCACGAGCGCCGAGCCGGCCGGGGTGTCTTCGAAGCCGGGCGCGAACCAGACGCCGGGCCGGCTCGCCACCAGCGACTCCGTACCCCTGGCCAGGACGGTCGCCGCACGGTCCCGCCAGCTCTCGGGAGCGCCGAAGTACGCGGACGAGCAGAGCACGGCGAGGGAGACGAGGCGGTCGGGGTGGTGCACGGCCAGCCTCAGGCCTACCGCGCCGCCCAGCGAGATCCCCGCGTACGCGAACCGCTCCCAGCCCTGTTCGTCGGCCAGCCGCACCACCTGTTCCGCCAGGGCGGCGACGGAGACGGCGGGTGCCGACGCGGGGGCGGAGCCGCCGTGGCCCGGCAGGTCCCAGCGCAGGACGCGGTGGTCGCGGGCGAGAGCCGCCAGTTGGGGCTCCCACACACGCATGGATGTGCCGAGGGACGGCCCGAGGATCAGCGGCGCGCCGTCGGGCGGGCCGTCGAGCCGGGTGTGGGGAAGGCGGAGCTCCGCCGTCGGGTCGGTCATCGGGGGTCCTCCGAGTCGTCCGTCGAAGCGTCGTCGGTGAGCGCGTCCTCCGCCAACGCGCGCCCCGCGGCGGCGTGTTCGGCGAGCGCGCGGTCGACGAGCGCGGGGGCGGAGCCTATGTAGCCCGCCGGGTCGGTGAGGGCGTGCAGCCGCGTGTCGCCTATCAGCTCGGCGACCGCCGGGTCGGTCTCCGTCAGCGCCTGCGCGAGCGGGATACCGGCACGCTCCGCGAGGCGGCCGGCCGCGCCCACCACCTCCTTCGCACGGGTCCGGCCGACGGCCGGGATCAGGGCCGTCACGAGCCGTTCGCTGACCAGCAGTCCATGGGTGAGCCCGAGGTTGTCCCGCATTCGGTCGGGGAACACCCGCAGGCCGTGGGCGAGTTCGGCCGCGTCGTGGGCGGCCCCGCCGGTCAGCCGCAGCAGCTCGCGCAGCGGCTGCCACTCGGCGTGCCAGGGTCCCGCGGGACGTTCGTCCTCGGCGACGAGGGCCCCGAGCAATATGGAGGCGAGAGCGGGTGCCTGCCGCGCGGCGGCGGCGATCAGGGTGGCCCGCACCGGATTGCGCTTGTGCGGCATCGCGGACGAACCGCCGCCGCGCGCCTCGGCGACCTCCCCGGTCTCGGTCCGGGACAGCACGAGCACATCGGCGGCCACCTTCCCGAGCGCCCCCGCCGCGAAGGCGAGCGCCGCGCCGAGATCGGCGACGGGGGTACGCAGGGTGTGCCACGGCAGCGTCGGTTCGGCGAGGGGGAGCTGGTCGGCGTACGCGGCGAGGAGCCGTACGCCGGTGTCGCTCCGGGACGCGCCCCGAGCTGCCTCGGATGCCTGGACCTCTTGCGGGCTCTCGTCCTCGGGCGCGGGGGTGTGGTTGGCCGTACCGGGGGCCGCGCCCGGCAGGTCGTAGACCGGCTCGTCGGGCGCGGGGCCGGTCCCCGGCCCCGGCTCGGGTTCCAGCCCCGGCTCGGGCTCGAACCCCCGCTCCGGCTCCAGCCCCGGCTCGGAACTGGGGTCGGGCCCGGCCGGATACTCCGGCAACGGCTCGGGAGGGCTGTCCACGGTGGAGTCGAGCGCACCGGTCAGGTCATAGACGGGTTCGCAGGACGCGGCGGTGGAGGTCCTCTCCGGCCGGCCGTCCACCGCGTCGTAGACCGGGGCGAAAGCCGCCAAAGTCCCTGCCGCGCCGCCCAGTTGGACCGGCAGCCGGACGGCGGCCAGCCTGGTGCGGGCATCGCGTACCGACGAGAGCCAGCCCGCGGCCTTCAGCCCGAACGTCGTCGGGACCGCGTGCTGCGTGAGGGTGCGACCCGCCATCGGGGTGGTGCGGTGGGCCGTGGCCAGAACGGCGAGCGCGTCCGCCGTACGGTCCAGGTCCGCCAGGATCAGCGGCACCGTACGGGTGGCGACCAGCATCATCGCTGTGTCCACGATGTCCTGGCTGGTCGCGCCCCGGTGGACGTACTGCGCCGCGTCACTGCCGCCGCCCGCCCTCGCGTCCTCCTCGTCGGCCGCCGCCGTCAGATCGGCCACCAGCGGAATCACCGGATTGCCCCCGGCGCGCGCCCGCAGCGCCACGTCCCTTACGTCGAACCGCTCCGCCGTCCCCGCCGCCGCCGTGATCACCTCGGCCGCCGCCATCGGGGTGAGCCCGACCACCGCCTGCGCGCGGGCCAGCGCCGCCTCGGCGTCCAGCATCGCGCGCAGGAAGGCGGCGTCGCCGGTCGCCACCTCGGCGGCGGACCCCGCCCGGCCGGGCGAGAGCAGCCCGGCGTCGGAGACGGGACCCGCGTCGGAGGCGTGGTCCGGGCCGTCCGGGTGGTCCGCGTCGTGCGGGTGGTCCGGATCGTCCGGTCGGTGGTCAGCGGAAGTCAAGGAAAACCGTCTCCTCGTCGCCCTGGAGCCTGATGTCGAAGCGGTACGTGCCGGGCGTGGGCCCGGCCTTCGCCATCAGGGTCCCCCGCCGGTCCGCGTCAAGCGAGGCGAGCAGCGGATCGGCGGAACGCGCCCCGGCCGAACCCGCCTCCGCGTCCTGCGGCAGATACAGGCGCGTATAGAGGTGCCGGGTCAGCCCCCGCGCGAAGACGCACACACTGAGGTACGGGGCATGCCCCGGCCGCGCGCCCGGCCGCAGCGTCCGCGCCGCCCACCACCCGTCGGCGTCCGTCGCGACCCGCCCCCAGCCCGTGAACGTGACACCGTCCCGGCCCGCGTGACCGCCGGTCACCTGGTCCCGCCGCATCGATCCCGGCAGCCGCACGGGTTCACCCGCCGGGTCCGGCTGCCACAGCTCCAGCAGGGCGTCCGGCACCGGCGCGCCCGCGCCGTCGTACACGCGCCCGTGCACGGAGATCGCGTCCGGGTGGCCGACGGGCGCCATGTCGCCGCCGCCGGGGAAGGGCAGCGCGTAGCCGTAGAAGGGGCCGACCGTGTGAGACGGCGTGGCGCCGCCGGCCAGGCCGGTGCCGTGAGCGGAGTCGTACGCACTCATCGTTGTCCTTCCTCGGTCCAGGTGGCGGACGGGCCGTCCAGGACGATGTCCCAGCGATAGCCGAGCGCCCACTCGGACTGCGAGAGCCCGTGGTCGTACGCCCCCACCAGCCGCTGCCGCGCGGCCTCGTCCGGGACGGAGCGGAGGATCGGGTCGTGGGCGAGCAGCGGGTCGCCCGGGAAGTACATCTGCGTCACGAGGCGCTGGGTGAAGGCCGTACCGAAGAGCGAGAAGTGCAGATGCGCCGGGCGCCACGCGTTGTGGTGGTTGCCCCACGGATACGCGCCGGGCTTGATCGTCGTGAAGCGGTAGCCGCCGTCGTCGTCCGTCAGCGTCCGGCCCACCCCGGTGAAGTGCGGGTCCAGCGGCGCCGGATGGCGGTCGCGCTGGTGCGCGTACCGCCCGGCCGCGTTCGCCTGCCACAGCTCGACCAACTGGCCCCGCACGGGACGGCCCGAGCGGTCCAGCAGCCGGCCCGAGACCGTGATGCGCTCGCCGAGAGGCTCCCCGATGTGCTGGGCCGTCAGGTCCGCGTCGAGATCGGTGACGTCGCTGTGCCCGAACACCGGGCCGTACAGCTCGACGGCTTCGGGGTCACCCGCCACGACCACCGGTGGCCGCTTCGGATGGCGCAACAGCGTGCTGCGGTACGGCGGGTAGTCGCGTGGCGGATGGTGTGCGGGGGGCGCGCCGGCCGCGCGGGCCGCGACGTAGGCGGCCTGGTGCTCGGCCATCTCCCGGTCGATGTCCGCCTGTGTGAGGCGTGCGGGCTGTGGTCGTGGCTGCGGTTGTTGCTGTGGTTGTGCCTGTGTCATGGGTGCTCCGTTACGAGGGCGTCCCGGCCGCCGCGTGTCGCCTTGAGAGCGCGCAGCGCGGTCAGTTCGGCGGTGCTCGGTGGCTCGGTGGTGGGCATGGCGCCGGCCGGGGATGTGGCCGTACGCAGTTGCCAGCCGGTGGCCGCGCGCACCTGGTCCGCCGTGACGCCGGGGTGCACCTCGGTCAGCACCAGCTCGGCCGTCTCCGGGTCCGGGCGCAGGATGCCCAGGTCGGTGATGACGGCGACGGGGCCGCGTCCCGGCATCCGGAGCGCGGCCCGGTCGTGCGGGCCCGCGCCGTGGCCGAGCGTGGTGACGAAGTCGAGGCGGCGGACGAAATTGCGCGGGGTGTGGCGCAGGACCAGCAGCACCCGGCCGCAGTTGGCGGCGATCTCGGGGGCGCCGCCGGCGCCGGGCAGCCGCGCCTCGGGCCGGTTCGGACCCCGGGCCACGACGGTGGTGTTGACGTTGGCGAACCGGTCGACCTGCGCGGCGCCGAGGAAGCCGACGTCGATACGGCCGCCCTGGAGCCAGTAGTTGAACATCTCCGGTACGGAGACGACGGCGTCCGCCGTGTCGGCCAGTTCGCCGTCGCCGATGGAGAGCGGGAGGCGGCTGGGCCTGGAACCGATGGTGCCGGACTCGTAGAGCAGGACGAGATCCGGCTCGATGGTGCGGCGGGCGAGGTTGGCGGCGGTACTGGGCAGGCCGATGCCGACGAAGCAGGTCCGGGCGCCGGCGAGGGCGCGGGCCGCGTTGATCTCCATCAGCTCGTCGGGGGTGGCGCCGGGGGCGATGCCGGGGGTGGCATTGGAGGTGTCGCCGGGGGTGGCGCCGGCGGGGGCGCTGGCGGGGGAGTCGCTCATGGAGCGGCCACCTTCCGGCTGTCGCCGGCCTGGGTCCCGCGTACCTTCCCCGCACCGCGTACGTGCGTGTCCAACCAGGCCGTGAACGTCTCCCGGTCGCGGGCGATCTCGTCCCACGACCGGTAGAAGTCGTTGTCGCGGACCGAGTACCCGGCGGCGTACGACGGGTGCGCCCCGCCCGGCACGGCGGCCACCACGTCAATCACCCACGTCGGCAGCACCACACCGCCGGGGCGCGGTTCCAGGGCGTCGACGATCTCCTCGACGGTGACCAGCACCCGTCGGGCGGCGAGCGCCGCCTCTTTCTGCACACCGGGCAGCCCCCACAGCTGCACGTTGCCCTCGCGGTCCGCCTGCTGGGCGTGGATCACCGTGACGTCCGGGTTGAGCGCGGCGACCGCCGCCAACTCCTCGCCGGTGAAAGGGCATACGACGGTGGCGACCGTCTCCGTACGGCGCGGGAGATCGCTGCCCCGGTAGCCGCGCAGGGTGGCGAACGGGAGCTTCGACGCCCCCGCGACATAGCGGTTGGCCATGCCGGCGTGGCTGTGTTCGTCCAGCTCCAGCGGGCGCGGCCAGCCGTTCTCCACGGCGTCCCGGAAGCGGTGCAGGGAGCCGACGCCCGGGTTTCCGCCCCAGGAGAAGACCAGTTTCCGGGCCGCACCGGCGCCGATGAGCTGGTCGTAGATGACGTCGGGGGTCATCCGGGCCAGCGTCAGATCCGTGATGCCCTGACGGATGATCTCGTGCGCCGCCGCGTGCGGGATCAGATGGGTGAAGCCCTCCATGGCGACGGTGTCCCCGTCGTGGATCAGATCGGCGACGCCGTCATGGAGCGAGCGGATGTCGGCCATCGTCCCTCCTAGGGTGTGCGAGGTGGTCGCTGTTCGCCTGGTGAACTAATGTTCACGAATCGCGACCGGCAGAGTGTCGTCCTGAGTCCCGGAGCTGTCAATGGCGCGCGATCGACGGCATCCACCGACGGAGGAGAGCGCATGACCCACCCGACCGCCTTCGCTTCCCCCGCGCCGCGTGAGGCCGTCGGCCCGCTGATCCGCGGGCTGTCGGTGCTGCGTGCGCTCGCCGACGCGGGCGGGCGGCTGCCGGTCGGGGATCTCGTACGGGCCACCGCCCTCGCCCGCTCGACCGTCGACCGCACCCTCAGCACGCTGGAACGCCTGGGCCATGTCCGCCTGGAAGGGAAATCGGCCGTACTGGCGCCCCGGTCGGCCGAGTTGGGCAACGCCTACCTGTCGGCCTGCCGGCTGCCCGACGTCTGCGGTCCGGCCGCCGACCGGCTGGCCGACGAACTCGACGAGTCCGTCTCGCTCGCCGTCCCCGACCGGGACGGGATCCGCTTCGTCCACCAGTCGACCCGGCGCCGGACCATGTCACTGGCCTTCCGTATCGGCGACCGGCTGCCCGCCGAGTGCGGCGCGGTGGGCGCGCTCACGGCCGCCGACTGGACGGGGGAGCAGTGGGACGCCTGGGAGGCGCGGCGGCTGAGCGATCCGCGGTACGACGGCTTTCCCGCCGTACCGGCGGAGGCGGCCCGCTCCGGTGAGTCGTTCCGGCAACGCGTCGACGCCGCACGGAAGTTGGGCTGGTCCGAGGACGACCAACTGGTCGAGGCGGGGCTCATCGCGCTGGCGATGCCCGTACGCGACGGGGAGGGGCGGCTGTTGGGGGTCGTCAGCGTCGTCAGCCACACGAGCCGGCGCGGACTGCCGTCGATGCGGGCGGAGTTGCTGCCCCGGCTCCGGGAAACGGTCGCGGAGATGGAGACGGAGATGAGGGCAGAGATGAGGGCAGAGATGAGGGCTGAGGCGGGGGCGGAGATGAGGGCGGACCTGGCCGACCCGATGCCGGCGAGCCCGCCGGCGCCGGACGTCTCATCTCCCGAACCGGCCATCCGCGCCCGCGAGTCCAAGCAGGAGCTGGGCCCCGGCTTCGTCGAGTCCCTGGCTCGCGGGCTCGCCGTCCTGGCATCCTTCGACGCCAACCGCACCGCCGTACCGCTGAGCACACTCGCCCAGGCCACCGGACTGGCCCGCGCCACCGTCCGCCGGGCGCTCATCACCCTCGAACACCTCGGCTATGTCGCGGGCGACGACGGCCTGTTCCGCCCCCTACCCCGCGTCCTGGACCTGGGGTTCGCCCCGCTCTCGGGCCTCACGCTGCCGCAGCTCGCCCAGCCGCATCTGGTGACCCTCGTGACGCGGGTCCGCGAGTCCGCGTCGATGTCGGTCCTGGCCGGGAGCGCCGGGGAAGCCTTGGACGACATCCAGTACGTCGCACGCGTCGCGACCGAACGGATCATGAGCGTCGACATCACGGTCGGTACGCGCTTCCCGGCGTACGCGACATCCATGGGCCGGGTCCTGCTGGCCGACCGGCCGCCCGCCGAGCGGCTGCCCGCCCCGGCCCCGGCACCGCTCACGCCGTACACCGTCACCTCGGCACAGCGCCTGCGCGCCATGCTCGACCAGGTGGGACGGGACGGATACGCCCTGGTCGACGGGGAGTTGGAGGAGGGGTTGCGGTCTCTCGCCGTACCCGTGCGCGGTCGCGACGGCCGGGCGGTCGCCGCGGTCAACGTATCGATGCCGACGAGCCGCCGTACGGCGGCGGAGACCCTCGCTGATCTGCTGCCGCCACTGCGTGAGGCGGCCGCGCGCATCGAGGCGGACCTGCGTGTGGCGGGTCGCCACGCCCGTATCCGCACCGTGTGAAGACCGCCTCCCGCCTGCTGGGAGGGCCGCGCCGCCGACGTCTACCCGGCCGTACGGGCTTACGCCGACGCCGCCGCGCGTTCGGCCACCGGCCGCCGCCGCAGCGACGGGTCGGCCAGCACGGGCGCCGTCCAGGCGCCGTCCGGGTGGTAGACGTTCGTCCCCGGCGCCACGATCTCGTCGATCCGGTCGAGCGTCGCGTCGTCCAGGGTGAGCGAGGCGCCCGCCAGCAGACCGTCCAACTGCTCCATCGTGCGCGGGCCGATGATGACCGACGTCACGGCCGGATGCGCGACGGCGAAGGCGACCGACAGCTCCGGCAGCGTGCAGCCGATGCTCTCGGCCAGCGCGGCCAATTGCTCCACGATCTCCAGCTTGGCGAGGGTCACCGGGGACGCGGGATCGAACCGGGCCGGGGTGAGCGCGGCGCGGCCCACGGTCAGGTCGATGGCGCCGCCCTTGCGGTACTTGCCGGTGAGGAAGCCGGAGGCGAGCGGACTCCACGTCAGCACGCCCATCCCGTACCGCTGACAGACCGGCAGCACCGATGTCTCGACGCCGCGCGCCAGGATCGAGTACGGCGGCTGCTCCGTACGGAATCGGTGGAGCGCGCGGCGCTCGGCCACGACGTGCGACTCGACGATCTCCTCGGCGGGGAACGTCGAGCAGCCGAAGGCGCGGATCTTGCCCTGTGTCACCAGATCGGTCAGCGCGGAGAGCGTCTCCTCGATGTCCGTCGTGTGGTCGGGCCGGTGGATCTGGTAGAGGTCGATCCACTCGGTGTCCAGCCGCTTCAGGCTCTCCTCCACCTCCCTGACGATCCAGCGGCGCGAGTTGCCGCCCTGGTTGCGGCCCTCGCCCATCGGGAAGTGCACCTTGGTCGCGAGTACGACGTCGTCCCGGCGGCCCTTGAGCGCCTTGCCGACGATTTCCTCGGACTCACCGGTGGAGTACATGTCCGCCGTGTCGAGGAAGTTGACGCCCTGGTCGAGGGCCGAGTGGATGATGCGTACGCAGTCGTCGTGATCGCGGTTGCCGACGGACCCGAACATCATCGTGCCGAGGCAGTGGACGCTCACCTCGATACCGGTGCCGCCGAGCGTGCGGTAACGCATGTGCTGCTCCCTCGCTGGTCAGGCCCCCGTCGGGGCATACGCGGGCACTCTAGGACCTGGAGTGCGGTCGAAGGCAAGCACCACGGCGCGGCGCACCACGGCCCGGCGCACCACGGCCCAGCGCACCACGGCCCGGCCTCGGGCGTCCGCCCGGCCGGGGGCCGATACTTTGGTCACCCCTGCGGATCCCTTCGGCCGATGCCGGCCCCTGCCGCCGCTCCCTAGCCTCGGCACATGAAGGCAATCCTCGGGTTCATCAGTTTCGTGCTGGTCGCGTCGGGCGTCACCGGACTGCTCCACCAGTGGGTCGACTGGATGCCGACGATCTTCGGCTTCTCCCGCTTCGTCGTTCCCGACGGACACGAGGTGCTGGGCTATGTCGTCATGACACTGCTCGGGGTCGCGGTGGGTTTTCTCTCCGACGCCGTCAAGAAGCACGTGGCCGCCTGAGCATGGATCTGGACAAGGGACCCGGATCTGCCGAGTCCGCCGAGGCCACCACCGTCCTGTCCCAACCGGCCTGGCTCGTCCCGGCGTTCGGCGCGGCCGGGGCACTCGCCGGCTGGTTGCTCAAACTCCTCGCCAACTGGCTGGTGACCCTGCGCTGGGCCCCGATGAAGGGCCCGGCGGAGCTGGTGAACGCCGTCCCCGAACCGTGGCTCACCGTCCTCGGACTGACGGCGGGCGCGGTGCTCGGGGTGCTGGTGGGGTTCATCGCGCTGCACGAGTCGCTGACCGTACGGGTGTCGGACACCCAGGTGACGCTCACGATCCGCGGCGAGTCCCGCGAGCTGCGCCGCGCCGACGTCGGTGTCGTCCATCCGGACGGCAAGTTCCTCGTACTGCTCGGCCGTCACACCGAGGAGACGGCCCGTGAGCCCTGCGATCTGGACCGTGCCGAGCTGGCCGCCGCCTTCACCGCCCACGGCTGGAACTGGGCCGCCGATGACCCCCACCGGGCCGACTTCCATCTCTGGGTCCCGGACACACCGGACCTTCCGGTGGGCGCGAACGCCCTGTTGGGCGCCCGCGCGCACGCGATGGGGAAGACGGGGGCGGCGGAGGACGTACGGGCGCTGCGGGACGAGCTGAACGGCCTGGGCCTGGCGGTCCGCGACGAGAAGAAGCGCCAGTACTGGCGGCTGCCCGCGGCGCCCCCGCCCGGGGCTTGACGGGCCCGACCGACTGCCTCCGCCGAACGACCTCTCTCCAGTGGTTGGCTTTGAGGGGCTTCGACCGAAATGCAGTGAATGCATTCGGCGACGCCCCACGAGAGCCACGAGAGCCGAGAGCGCCCAGAGAGGCAGGCCGCCCCATGACCACCGACCCACCGAGCCGCGTCACCACCCCCTTCGACGCCGAGTCCACCGCCGCCGAGGTCGTCGCCGGTATCGACCTCGCCGGGCGCCGCGCCGTCGTGACCGGCGCGTCCTCCGGCATCGGCATCGAGACCGCCCGCGCCCTCGCCGGCGCGGGCGCCGAGGTCACCCTGGCCGTACGCGACGTCGACGCCGGCGAGCGCACCGCCCAGGACATCACCGGCACCACCGGCAGCAGACGCCTGTCCGTCGCCCGGCTCGACCTGGCCGACCAGCGGTCCGTCGCGGAGTTCGTCGCCGGGTGGGAGGGGCCGCTGCACATCCTGATCAACAACGCGGGTGTGATGTACACGCCGGGGCTGCGGTCGCCGGAGGGCTGGGAGCTCCAGTTCGCCACGAACCACCTCGGCCACTTCGCGCTCGCCACCGGCCTGCACCCGGCACTCGCCGAGGCGGACCGGGCCCGGGTCGTCGCGCTCACCTCGGTCGGGCATCTGCGGCAGGGGATCAGGTTCGACGACATCAACTTCCGTAACGGCCCCTTCGACACCGTGCTCGCGTACGGCCAGTCCAAGACGGCCACCGCGCTCTTCGCGGTCGAGGCGAACCGCCGCTGGGCCGCCCAGAGCATCACCGTCAACGCGGTCCACCCCGGCGCGGTCCTGACGAACCTGTCGCGCTACATGAGACAGGAGGACCTCGACAGGGCAGCTGCCCAGTACACCGTCAAGACCCCCCAACAGGGCGCGGCAACCTCCGTGCTGGTGGCGACCTGGCCGGGCCTCGAAGGCATCGGCGGCAGGTACTTCGAGAACTGCAACGAGGCTCTCCCGTACCGCGAGGGCGAACCGGGCGGCGTGGCCCCGCACGCCCTCGACCCGGCGGCGGCCGAACGCCTGTGGCAGGTGTCGCTCGACATGCTGTCCTCCGCGACTCGGCCCTGACACCTACCCACCCACCCGCCTCAGCCGCCCGCCTCCTCCAGCAGCCGCACGGTCTCCGCATACGGCCCGGTCCGCGCCCACTCCAGCGGCGAACGCCCACCGCCGCCGTCCTCGCGCGGGCGCGGACCGGCGCCGTACGCGAGCAGCTTGATGCCGCGTTTGGCCACAGATGGGCCCTCGACACGAGGACCTACGGCAGGCGCGCCACCTTCCGCGTGAGGCGCAAGAACTCCGACCGCGCTTGCAGGGGAATCTGCGCTTGCAGCGTGCGTTCAGCGGCTGCGAGCCGCTGCCACAGGGTTGCGTGGAGTTCCTGCCCGAAATCGGTGAGCGTCAGCAGCGATCTCCTGCGGTCGGAGGTATCTCGTGTGTCGCGGACAATGCGCGTGCGGGCAAGGCGCATGACGATCCGCAGCGCGGTCGTCTCTTCGACCGACGCGACTCGCGCCGCCGTGCGGATGTCGATCCGGGGCGAGTCATGAATGACCGTCATGAGCGTGAACTGGGAGCTGCTGACGGAATCGGACACGACGGCGTGCCAGATTCTGCGGTACGCCCTTCGTGCCCGGCGCAGGTGGAACCACGGGCGTGTGTCGAGCGCGGAGACCTCGGTCGGTTCCGGATCGGATGCGCCGGACAGGCTCTCCGCAGGGGGGGACGCAGCGGCGACCAGTGACCAGCTCTGTACAACGGCGGCCGTCTCGGCGGCGCTCAACGGCGCCATGAGCTCGAAGTCGACGGTGTCCGCCCCTTCGGCCGTGGCGGCCAGCAGTTCGATCGCGGAGGGAAGCGCGGTGAGCACGGAACGGCGCGAATCACGCGGGTCCTTCTTGCGTTCGAGCATGCCCGCGTCGACGAGTTTCTTCACCAGCGGCCCGACAGTGGCCCGACCGATCGCGGCGAGGTCGGCCAACTCGTGGTGACCGAGCCCGGGGCGAGTGTGTGCGGCGACCAGAACGAGGAACTGCGGCTGCGTCAGCTCGCCCCCCAACACGCCCCGCCACAGAGCCGAACCGATCTGATCGGCTGCGCTGAGGCCGAAGCAGGCCGTCGCTTTGAGCGTATGAGTGTGACTCGACTCGTCCCGTTCACGTTGCCCGCTGACCGTTCCCTGCTCCCCCCGAATCGCTTGCCGCTTGGTCGGCACCGTTGATTCCTGCCCCACGCGCCACCCTCCCGAACCTTTCCTGTTCGCCGCTTGACCACGGGAGTGCTTGGATCTTCGGCTCGCGTTTCGCGTGCGTGCCTCCCGTGTTACGGCCCTGGCAATTCTGCATCCCGCTGAAGACGCGGCGTCAGATACCTGGTACACGTTCTATGTCAGATGCCTGGTACGCGGTCTACATCGTAGCGGCGTCACCCCAGGAGGGTCACCCTCGTCCGACCGGCACAGCAACGGAATTCGGAGTTCAGTCATGAGTAATCGATTCACCACCTTTCGTCGCCCCGCGGCGTTCGCGGCTGTCGTGGCGTTCGCGGCGACCGCTCTTTCTGCCTGCTCGTCCGGATCGGCAACCGAGTCCTCCGGCTGCGCGAAGCAGTACTCGATCGGGTTCAGCCACCCCGTCGGCGAATCCGAGTTCGCCGCCGCCCTGAAGAAGCAGGTCACGGCAGCCGGCGCCAAGCAGGGCTGCGTCAAGGTGCTGCTTGACAACACGCAGGCCAGCAACCTTGAGTCGCAGCGAGCCACCATCGAGAGCTGGATGGCACAGAAGGTCGACGCCATCGTCGTACTGGCGGTGGACGCGACGGCCCTCGACGGTCTGCGTGAGCAGGCCCAGGCTCAGGGCACGAAGTGGCTCACCTACGCGGGCGGAACCAAGACCTCGGACGGCTCGGTGGGGTTCGACAACGTCCAAAGCGGTGACCTGGTGGCCAAGGACGCCATCGCGTGGTGGAAGAAGACCTATCCCCAGGGCGGGGTGACCGCCGAGGTGACGACCCTGACACCGTTGGTCGGGTTCAAGGGACGGTGGGAGGAGCCGCTCAAGCAGTTCTCGGCGGCCGGCCTCGATGTCGTCTCGAAGCAGGACTGCGCCGACCAGGAGTGCGGGCTGCAGATCACCGAGGACGCGCTGCGCCAGCACCCGAATCTGCGGGTGGTGGTCGGGATCAACGACGATGCCGCGATCGGAGCGCTCAAGGCGTTCACGAACAAGGGCATCGACCCTTCGAAGGTGTACATCGCCGGTCAGGACGGCACTCGCGAGGGTCTTGAAGCGGTGAAGGCCGCAGGCGCCTACCGGTCCTCCGCCGCCATCCTCATCCCCGACCTGGCGAAGTCGATCATCGACAACTCGATAGCCGCCATCACCGGGAAGGGCAGCACCGACTACGAGACCCCCGTCGTCCTGGCGACGGCGCGGGACCCCAAGCAGCTCGACCAGCTGATCCAGCAATACGGAAAGTGAGAGAGGCGTGAGCGTGTCTTCCCTCTCGTCCATGGTTAAGGCCGACCTCGCGGTCCGCGGCCTGCGCAAGGTGTACGACGGAAACGAGGTTCTTCGGGGCGTGGACCTGACCTTCCGCCAGGGGCAGGTGCACGCCCTGCTCGGGCCGAACGGCGCAGGGAAGTCGACCCTTCTCGGCTGCCTCAGCGGAGCGGTGACCCCGGACGCCGGCGAGATCCGGATCGGTGAGAGGCGTTACGCCGGATTCTCGCCCTCCAGCGCCTTCAAAGCCGGGACCGCGACCATTTACCAGCATTTCCAGCTCATCGGTGCACTGAGCGTCGCCGACAACGTGTTCCTCGGGGCTGAGGAAATCGGGCCGCTCGGCACGCGGTTCGGCCACCAGAGGCGACGTACAGCCGAGATCCTGGAGTCGCTCGGTGCGGACATCGCCCCGGATCGCCTGGTCGAGACGCTCGGCGTGGGCGAACAGCAGATCGTCGAGATAGCCCGTGCGCTTCGGTCGGAGCCCTCCGTCCTCATCCTCGACGAACCGACGGCAGCGCTGAGCGAGAGCGAGGTCAGTTCGCTGCTCGATGTCGTGCGGCGCCTCGCCACCGAACACGGGCTCACCGTCATCTACGTCACACATCTGCTCCGTGAGGTGCTGGAAGTCGCCGACGCGGTAACGGTTCTCCGGGACGGCAGGGTCGAGTGGACCCGATCGGTCGACGCCCTCGTTCTCGCCGACCTGGTCCAGGCGATATCGCCGGGAGCGCGTGCCGTGGAGAAGGAGACGAAGAACGAACACGGCGATGTCGTCGTCGAGTTGAAGGGCTTCCGGTCGACCGGGACAGGACCCGTGGACCTGTCCGTCCATGCCGGAGAGATCGTCGGAATCTTCGGGCTGCTGGGTTCCGGTCGCACCGACTTGATGGAGGGCCTCGCGGGCGTGCGGCGTACCAGCGGCTCCTATCGCGTGGCAGGCATGGGCATGCATCTTGGTTCACCCCTCGCGGCACGACGACGCGGCGTGGTGTTCGTGGCCTCCGACCGGAAGGCCCAGTCGCTCTTCGGTGAGATGACCGCGCAGGAAAACCTGCTGTTGCCGCATTACAACGGGGTCTCACGTCCCTGGCGCAGTCTCCGCCGTGAACGCGCGGTGTTCGACAGGACGGCGGCAGCGACCGGCCTTACGCCCTCGAACCCGAGGCGCGAAGGGGGTGCCTTCTCCGGTGGGAACGCGCAGAAGTTGATGGTGGGGCGCTGGATGACTGATATCGACGACAGCCGGCTTCTCGTGCTCGACGAGCCGACACAAGGAGTCGACGTCGGTGCCCGGCGGGACCTCTACGCACTGCTCCGGTCCTACGCCCGAGGGCGTGAGCGCGCGGTCGTCTTCGCGACCAGCGACCCCGAGGAGATCGCCGCCCTTGCCGACCGGGTCGTCGTCCTCGTCAAGGGTGAGGTCGTCGACGTCCTCGACGCGAGTGTGGGTGAGGAAACCCTGCTCACTCTCGCTCACGGATAGCGCACCCCATCCATTCGAACGGAGACGTCATGTCCTCTTCTCTGTCCACCTCGCCGCCGCCCACGCGGCTGGCACCCACCGGCACGCCGCTCGTGCCGCAACGCGTCACGCTCGGTGTGATCGCCTGGATACTGCCCATCGCGACCGTTGCCCTGATGGTCTACTTCTCCGTCCGCACGCCGGTCTTCCTCACCGGCGACAACCTCCTGGCGGTCGCGACCCAGAACGCGCCGACGTTCATCGTCGCCATCGTCTTCTCCATGCTGCTGATGGCCGGATACGTGGACTTGTCCGTCGGTTCTCAGCTCGCCCTGGTGGGTGTGGCGTCGGGAGTCGCGCTCAACGAATGGGGGCTGGTTCCGGGCGTGCTGCTGGGGCTGGGGATCGGCGTCGCCTTCGGGGCGGTGAACGGGCTTCTGATCGGGTTCCTCGAATTCTCCCCGATCGTCGTCACGCTCGGCGGGCTTGCGGCAGGCCGGGGGCTGGCGCAGTACATGGGGGAAGGCTCGATATTCGGCTTCCCCGATCCCTTCGTGAACTTCGGTTCCGGATCGTTCCTCGGAGTGCCCTACCTCGTGATCGTCGCGGCGGTGGTGTGCTTCGTAGCCGTGATCGCGATGAGCCGCCTGCCGATCGGCCGGAAGATCATCGCGATCGGGGTCAACGCGCGAGCGGCGTTCCTCGTCGGCATCAGGGTGAAGCCCATTGTCTTCGCCCTCTACCTCACGACCGGTCTCGCGGTGGCGATCGCGGCCCTGCTGCAGATCGCCCGGCTCGACAGCGCGCCCTCGGGCACGTTGGGCTCAGGGTTCGAAGTCACCATCCTCACCGCTGTGCTTCTCGGTGGTGTCCCGTTCGACGGCGGCAGGGGGAGTCTGTGGCGGGTCATCGTCGGCGCATGGCTCATCGGTGTGCTGAAGAACGGCCTCACGCTTCTCAACATCGGCACTGAGCTGAGCGGGATCATCACCGGCGGTGTCCTCGTCATGGCAGCGGCCCTGGAGGCCCTCCGTCACCGCGTCCACCGAAACCAGTAGGGAGAGACATGCTTCTCACCGGCTATCTGTCCAAGCTCGGCTGCCGGGCCGGCGAAACCGTCGACGTCATGGTCAGCAGCACCGCCGCGGACGTCACCGTGGGCCTCGTCCGCCTTGTCCACGGGGACGAGAACCCGAACGGACCTGGCTTTGTCCACGAGGAGGTCGATGCCGTGGCACCAAGGCTGATCCACGCGGAAGAGCAGGAAACGGCGATCGGCTCCTATGCCGTGGGCTCCGAGGTGATCGACCTTTCCGGCGACGCGCACGTCTCACTGGCCCTGTGGCCGACCACACCGGACAGCGACCGTGAACAGGGCCTGATGTCCCTTCCCGAGGCCGGCCTTTCCCTGGGAATCGTCGACAGGTGCGTCGTAGCCCGCGTGGGCGACGGACTCCTCACTTCCGCGCCGTGCCTCCAGGCGCGTGAGTGGTTTCGGGTCGATCTCACGGTCAGCCAGGCCAGCGCGCGGCTGCGGGTGTGGGCACTGCCACACCCGCAGGGGGACGCCGTGCTCATCGACGAGGCAGTGTCTCCTGGCGTAGCCCTCGGATCGGGCAGGCCGCTGCTCGCCGCCATCCGGCTCACCGAGAGGCAGGACCGGACTTTCCCCGAGGGTCTCTACAACGGCAAGTTGGCCGCCGTGAGCCTCGAAGCGAATGGCTCGACAGAAGGAGCCTGGGCGTTCGAACTCGACATGAGCTCGCAGCGTGCCGTCGACGTCAGTGGACACGAACGCCACCTCGACCTGGTCAACACCCCCACCCGCGCGATGACGGGCCCGACGTGGACCAACCGCTTTCACGCGTGGGAGCAGGACCCGGCACAGTGGAACGCGATCCACTTCCATGACGACGATCTCGCCGATGCCGGCTGGCCGGTCTCGCTGGAACTGGAGATCCCGTCCGCGTTGCCCAGCGGCGTGTACGCGGTGCGGCTCCAGGCGAACGGAGCCGAAACGGACTACATCCCCCTGGCCGTACGCCCTCGTGAAGGCGCCCCGCACGCCAGGATCGCGTTCATGCTGGCCACGTTCACGTACCTGGCTTACGCGAACGAGCACCTCACCGAGGGCGACTTCGAGCAGGGAAGCGAGATCCCTGTTCGGACCGGGGAGTGGGAAGACCTGGTGGCCGCGCACCCGGAATGGGGCAAGAGCGTCTACGACCTGCACAACGACGGTTCGGGTGTGGCCCACTCCAGCGCCCTGCGACCGATCCCAAACATGCGTCCGACATACCGGTTCTGGGGATTCCACGCACCGAGGCGATTCCCGGCCGACCTCTACGTCGTCAACTTCCTGACGCAACTGGGCGAACCGTTCGACGTGATCACCGAGCACGATCTCCACTCCGAAGCCGATGCCTTGACGCACTATCAGACCGTGATCACGGGTTCGCACCCCGAGTACTACAGCGGAGACATGCTCGATGCCCTTGACCGGCACGTGGACAGCGGAGGTGGCCTGCTGTATCTGGGCGGTGACGGCTTCTACTGGGTTACCACCTCCGTCGGGGAGCACCCTCTGGTGATCGAAGTGAGGAAGTCCGAGGGGCTCCGCCACTGGGATGCCGAACCTGGCGAACGCCATCACGCGAGTACCGGCGAACTCGGCGGGCTCTGGCGCTCCAGAGGGCGCAGCGCTCACCGTCTGTTCGGAGTGGGAATGGGCGCCCATGGCTGGGACAACAAGGCGCCGGGCTACCGCCGGACAGCGGAATCGTATCGGGACGGCGTCCGCTGGGTGTTCGAAGGAATAGAGGACGAAGTGATCGGCGACTTCGGCCTGATCATGAATGGGACCAGCGGAGACGAGATCGACCGGATCGATCACCGCTACGGCACTCCACGAAACACCGTGGTCCTGGCTTCCTCGGAGCCGCACTCCCAGTGGTACGTCCCGGTTCCGGAAGATGTCACCACCGTCTCGAACCAGCTGAACGGCACGTTCAACCGTGACGTCAGGTCCGACATGGTGCTGGTCGAGCGAGAGGGGGGCGGCGCGGTGTTCTCCGTCGGCTCCATCATTTTCACCGGGGCCCTTCCTGTGAACGGCGGCGCGAACAATGCGGCCCGGCTCGTCGAGAACGTCATACGCAACTTCACCTCCCGCCGGAAGCGGACCTGAGCGATGAGGACTTCGACGAAGCGTTCTCACCGACTCCACTGCCTCAACTCGTCCGCAGCATCAGGCTGATGCCGACCACCATCAGCCCCGCCGCCGCGATGCGTGGTGTGCCGAAGCGTTCCTTGAAGAACACCGCTCCTATCGCCGCCCCCACGATGATCGATGTCAACTCTTGCTGAAGCAGTAATTAGTTGCCTGGTCAAGGCGCTGGCGATCCGGACGGGCCGATTCTCCCTGTGTACGGCTGAACGTCACACCCTGGTCTCGCCTGTCTTCGCCGCCCGTGGGTACGGTCGCCCTGGTGGCTGCTGCCGACCACTGTTGCCGGTGGTCCGCATGGCAGGTCGGTGTATCTGAGGGAGTGGGTAGGGGCATGCCATCTGGTGCTGAGCGGAGCGCGGGAGAAGGCTTCACCTCGGCTGTCGCCACGAGGGTGGCGGCTGAGGCATGCCGGCAAGCGGGTCTCGATGGTGATGGGGCTCGTCTGATCCGCCTGGGTGAGAACGCTCTGTTCCGTCTTGACACGCACCCGGTGGTGGTCCGGATCGCTCGATCGACGGAGTATCTGGAATCCGCCCGGGGTGAGGTCGCTGTGTCCCGCTGGCTGGCCCGCGAGGGCTTCCCGGCGACACGGGTTCTGGATGATCTGGAGCAACCCGTGATCATCGATGGTCACCCGGTGACGTTCTGGCGTCTGATCGAGGAGAGCGACCGTAAGCCGACGTACGGCGAGTTGGGGGCGATCCTCCGCGATCTCCACTCGCTCACCCTGCCCGCTTCCTTGAGTCTGCCTCCGTACCCGGTGCTGGACCGGACAGACCGACGTATCAACGCGGCGACCGACATACCGGAGGACGACCGTGCGTTCCTGCGTAAGCGCGCGCGTGAACTCCGGGGCCGGGTGGAGGAGTTGCGCTTCGAGTCGCGGAAGGGGCCCGTACACGGGGACGCTCACGTGCAGAACCTCATGGTGGACCGCACTGACCGGGTGATCCTGATCGACCTGGAGAGGTTCAGTTACGACCACCCTGAGTGGGATCTGATGGTCACGGCCACGGAGCACCACAGTTTGGGTTGGCAGACGCCGCAGGAGTACGGCGCGTTCGTCGGTGCGTACGGTCGCGATCTCCGCTCGTGGGCAGGGTTCCCCACCTTGCGGTCGTTGCAGGAGTTCAACATGACGACGTGGCTGATGCAGAACGTCTCGGAGAGCGACAGGACAGCAGCGGAGTACACCCGTCGTATCGCCTCGCTCCGCGACGAAGACGCCCCGCGCGACTGGAACCCTGGCTGATCCCGCCTACTCCTCGTCCAGCCGTTGCATCGCGGCTTGCAGCTCCCCGTTGAACTGCTGGACCACAGGATTGTGCGCGTGGACCGACACCTCACGCTGGAAGTCGCTCACGTACCGCTGAAATCGTGCGGACTGAAGGGCATCGCCTGCTTCGACGGCGAGGCCGGCTGTCGTCACGGCGGCCTCCAGGTCGCCTTTTAGTAGCTGGCTCTGAGCGAGAACCATGCGGCAAAATCCCAGTGTCCGGGCGTACTTGGGATCGGTCAGCTCAACGGCCCGCTCCGCGAACCGGACGGCATCGGGTCCCTGTCCGAGATCACGGAAGCAGTGGCAGAACTCGCCGATCAACTCCGCCTCATCCATGTACGACAGCCACTCAGGATCCTCGGCACTGTCGGCATGCTCGAAGAACCGCTCCGCCTCGTTCATCGCACGCCCGGCGCCCTTGTGATCTCCTGAGGTGGAGAGCGCGCGAGCTTCATGCGCGGAGAACAGGGCCATGGCGCGTGGTGTCGCGGCGGCTCGTCCGCCTTCCACTGAGGCGCGGGCGAGCATGACGGCGCGCGGGGCCTGGCCAAGGTAATTGGCCTGGTGACTCATGTTCGCCAGGATGCGGGCGCCCATCACACGGTCGCCGATGATCTGCGTCAGACGGAGCGTCGACATCATGTAGCGGTCGGACAGAGCGTGGTTGCCGCTGTCGTACGCGCTCCACGCAAGGAGCTGAGACATCTCCGATGCGGCCTGGAAGAGAGCTTCCCCGACCTTGGCGCTGTAGCTGCCGCTCAGCAACGGCAGTACGTCTTCACGGAAGTAGTGGCGGAACGCCTTGTGTGCGTGGCCACCGCCGAACTGGAAGTCGAGCTGCATGAAGAAGCCGGCGGCGGTGCGGATCGCGGCGACGTCACGCATACCGACTCGGCGCGTGGCGGTCGCATCCGTGGGCAAGCCATCCGGCCGCGAGACGAGCCATGCCAGAGCGGCCGAGTGCACATCGCTGTCGGGCAACGGCGCTTCGTCGCCCGGCCCATCCTCCGGACGTTGATGCGTGAGGGTTTCCAAGGTGCTCAGCGTCTCGGCCAGGGAACCGGCGTAACGAGTAGCGCCCACGGGCACCCGCGGCAGCGCAGTGCCGGGAAAGCCCAGGTCCTTCGGCGTGATCTTCCGTCGGAGCTTGTCGCCCAGCGCTTCGGCTACGTACCCGGCGGTCTGACGCTGAATACCGCCACCGTCCAACCACCGCTGAACAGCGACGTGCGTGGTACCTAAGTGGTCGCCGTGGCGCTGAGCCACTTCGCGAACTCTCTTGGCCAGCCCTTTGTTTGAAGCTCCGGCCTCCGCCATGACAGCGGCCAACTGATGGTTCGGGTCTTTGCTCACGCTCTGCTGTCACCCCCGACATCACGTCAAGTGTTCATCCTGTCACAGCAGTTTTCGCCAATGGGGGTTCACCGTGAACCCCCTGGGCCGAACCTCCCGAACCTCGGTGTGCACACGAACCCCCCTGTGAACGCTGCCGCCTGGCCAAAGACGGTCGTTGACTGTCGAGACAAGACACCCCGGCGGTGCGTGACGGCACCCCGGGGCATGGCCTACCTGGTGAAAGCAGGTCGACATGCGGAACCATATCGGCAGGGTTTTCGAGCGGCTGATCAGCCTGTTACTGCCCCCGCCCGGCCACCACCGCGCGGCGAGTACAGCCCCTGTCAGCCGTCCAGTGGATGTACCGACGATGGCATTGCCTCGCGTGCGCGACCCGTACGTCTGGCCCATGATGCGTGGCGAAGATGTCCGACTCATCCGGCCGTACGTCCTGGCGCATGAGCGCTGGCTCGAACGACACGAATGCCGCTGCCAAGCGGGACTGCGGTGCGCTGTTCACGGGTTGGCGGTGTCGACGTGAGTACACAACCACGACTGCTCCCGTGGCCGGGCGAGGACGGGCAACGCTCCTACCTGGTCACGGACGACGGCCAAAGTTACCTGTCCTCGCTGGCCAACGAGATGGAAGAGGTTCAGCTCCGGACGGGTGAAACTCTCCTCGACCATGCCGCGGCGATGCTCCGGGACAACGCGGTCAGCACCCGAGAGCTGCGCTTCCTGAGTACGCGACTGAGCGAAGCCCTGCACGACGCGCTACGGGTGGCCGAGAGCAGAGGATCACGCCTGCCGTCAACGGACGAGGATGACGAGCCGGAAGACGCCTCGCTCGTGACAGGGGCCCAACACGACGAACCCGCCCCCACACGAACCACCGAAACAGCAGACCGGCCCGGCTCTCATCCGGTCCCCGACCCGTAGGTCCACCGCTCACGCAACACCGGACCACCCCCGCGCCTGGAAGCAACTGGGGTGGTCCGGCTGGGGACCGTTCTCTAACGATCACGAACCCCGGTGCCGATGGTACCGGGGCCGTCGTCGTGCCTTCATGCGGCGTGGCCGAACACGGCCAGTGGTCAGCCAGCCTGCGGGGAAAGGGACTTGTGGAAATGAACAGCACTGGGGACGACGGATTCAACGCTGACGACCTGGACCCTGACGCAGTCCTCTGGGTCCGCGGCGTTAACTACGTGGCCGGCTGGCGGGACGCATCCCAAGCCCTGACAGAACTAACCGACGCCCTGACAGCGGCAGGCATCGACACGACCGACGCCCAACTCCGCGCCAGCGCCTCAGCAGACGGATCAGGGGTAGTGCGCCTGGAGTTAACACCAGCCACGGCCCGCGAGATCGCCATGCTGGTCCGTGTCGCGGCGTCAAGGTGGCGTAGCGCCGGATGAGAAGCGACCAGAACCGATACACGGAACATTCGGCGTGTCGCTGACAAGCTCACGGAAGCACACCAGGTAGGTCGCCAAGCCCTGAGCTTG
Organism: Streptomyces sp. NPDC058665; assembly: GCF_042714995.1. NCBI lineage: Bacteria > Bacillati > Actinomycetota > Actinomycetes > Kitasatosporales > Streptomycetaceae > Streptomyces > Streptomyces sp. NPDC058665. Next base: position 5,563 of record NZ_JBHXRX010000065.1, on the reverse strand, counting down.
GGAATCACCGCTCCTTCGTCCATCGGCAGCCCTCTGACCTGCTTCAAAGGGTGCGCGCGCGAACCATTGGGCTCGGTCTGGCGCCCGCTGTTGACTGCGATTTACCGTCCCGTCGGGCACGGATCGGGCACGGTCACCTTCTGATGCCTACCTCTGCCCAGATTGATCGGTGCCGGTCTTAAGGGTCGTAAGAGGGCCGTACTAGTGCGTTGCGGGACGGTGTTGGTTGCTGTATTTCGCTGCTGTACCTCATTCACAGATCCACGTGGGTCTCCGTCTCTGGGTCCTCTGATGCAACACGACTTGGGCCAGCCCTCTCGGGAGGCTACGACGGATCGAACTCCATGGCGTTGATGAGCGCTGGGCATCCGGCGCCCAGGCATACAGCGTGACTTCGCCAGCGACCGCACTCGTTCCCGTCGGCCTCACCGACTCAACAGATTGTCATTGCCGACGGACGCGAGTGCCTACTGGGAGGGGTGCCAACGCCCGCTCACGTTGTTGGCATCACCCTGCCGTCGAAGGTACGAGAGGCTCGCACTCACAGCATCTGGGGTTGCCTCCACACCCTCCTGCGCCAGTCGAGTTACCAGCTCATTCCTTGTGAGAGGACATGGAGCTTCGGCCAGGATGGCTCGCACCATGGGGGTAATCCGTGTTCTGTGGGCCAAAGTGGGGGCTGGCTGGGCTCTGCTTGCTGGCGGGCTGGGCAGCGGGGTCTTGGTCAACCGCGCAAGCGAAAGGGACAAACCGTACTCTTCGTCGCGCAGCCGTTGCAGCTGGTTCGAAGTGGCCGCGATCTCGCGTCTCACTTCGGCCAGTCTGGCTCGCAGAGTGTCCACCCCGTTCACCCGAACAAGTTATCAGGATCGCCGATGTGGTTCAGAGCTAGACTTGACTTGACTTGACATCATGTTGTGGCGTACGCTCTTCGGATTGCGTGAGAGGGTGAGTTGGGCTAAGGAGAGTCTTTTGAGCCAGCAAGCAAGCCGCGTCGTCGATCTTTTTTCCGGCGGTGGGGGCATGAGCTGTGGCTTTTATGCGCACCAAGGATTTGAGCTGGTTGGTGCTGCGGACGTCGAGGTGGGAAAGCCGAGCACGGGCCACGGAGCTATCGGGTGCAACGACACTTACGCGGAAAATCTAAAGGTCGAGCCCTTGGCGGTGGATCTCTCCGTCATCGGTGCCGATGAATTGGCTGACCGCCTGGGTTCGGCGAACGTGGAAGATTTGGAAATTCTGTTGGCCTGTCCGCCATGCACCGGCTTCTCTCGGGCCATTTCGAAGAACTGGGCAGAAGACGATCCCAGGAACTCGCTTGTTGCCCGTGTGGCGGATCATGTAGCGCGAATGCGTCCCCGTGTTTTCATGATGGAGAACGTTCCGCAGCTTCTTAACGGTAACTTTCGACATCATTTCGCCGCACTTCGGGAAAATTTGCATGGCATGGGGTACAAGGTTCATGCGACTTCGCATGCATTGTCGCGTTTTGGCTTGCCGCAGCAAAGGGAGCGAGCCCTCGTCATTGCCGTCGCTGCCGATCTCCCTCTTTTGACACTTGATGATCTCTGGCGCGGTTATACCGTCCGGTCGGAATCTGTCACAGTGAAGAGGGCTATTGAGCACCTCCCTCCAATTGGCGCTGGTGAGACTCACGCAGAAGACGCGAATCACACGAGTACGCTCCTTAAGGGCGAGTCGCTCGAAAGGATTGCAGCGATGCCTCATGATGGTGGCAGTTGGCCGGATCTTCTGGGAAATCCCGAAACTGAGAAGTATCTGATTCCGTCCATGCGTAAGGCAGTCGAGCGTGGTCGCCTTAACTCCTACTGCGACGTGTATGGGCGCATGTCTTGGGACAAGCCCGCTCCCACCATCAAGCGGGAATGCTCGCACGTTGGGAACGGGCGGTACTCCCATCCAGAGCAAGATCGGCAGTGCACGGTGCGTGAGCTCGGCATCTTGCAAGGATTCCCGGCCGACTACATCTTCACCGGTGGCAGCCGTAAGAATCTATACCGGCAGATCGGTGACGCCGTTCCTCCGCTTATCTCCTACCAGCTGGCATGCCTTGCTCAGTGGATATTGACAGGTGAAAAGCCCGACCTGGATGAAGTTATTCTCCCAAATACATCTCTGCGTGCGGATGATTTCGTGGCGAGCGAAGCCGCGCAGCTTACGCTTGTGTGAAGAGTGTCAGGTCGTCGCTTCCTGGCTTTAGCACAATCCACGAACCATGACGAACACAATATTTCGCCTGGAACCAGAGGCGGACCTTTTCGACGCTTGAGTCCAAAAGCATCCGAAACACCTTGTCGTGGTTTGTGGGGTGCAAGAAATCGGCACCGAAACTAATCCCGGGCTTCCCGCCACGGCTTTTCCTAGAAAACATCTCTGGAGACGCCGAGGAGAAGCAACTGAGCAAAAGAGATTTCGGTACCTCATCCAAGGTGTACACAAATTTGTCGGGTCGCGTTTCGCCACGCAGTATAAGGATGCGATCGTACCCCTCCATGTGGCGAGGCAGTCGCTCACGTACTTCAGCCGCGCATACTTCAGGTGTTATGGCCTCTCGAACCCATCGGGCTTCGGAGAATTTTTCAATCTTTACCTGAGTGGGGCTTAGGCCCTTCGCAGCCTCAGTCTTGAGGGACCATCGTTCATTGTTCCCGAATACATCGTACGCCGACTCTCCGGGGGCCGGGTTGAGGTCGGCCTCTTGATGTCCTTGTGCGATCAGGCAACGTTTCATTGCGTATTCAAAAGGCTTCTTATTGAGCGGCGCCTCATGATTTGAATGATGGAGGCTCAACAGGTTGGACATCTCCTCGGCAAAAACTGAGTCTACGATACCGGCACCCGTCCCAGCGATGAATTGAACTGGGATGTGGAGATTCCTGACCATCGACGCCACTGTCTGAAGTTGCCGTAGGGACAAAACCTCAAGTCCGCTGATGATGCGCTGAGTTACTAGCTCTCGGTCACTGATCATGGGTGCGAGGATACGACCAGCGGCGCTGATCCGACGATGCGCCTGGCCCAGGCCCTGTTGTGCCCTTGCCGTTGGTGGAGGACCGTCGTCGGGCCACTGCGTCCCGTGGGGGTCCTTCGTCGGCTCACTCTCTGAGCTGGGCAACACTGGCGAGCCGGGCCTCAACAGGGGCTGCGGTTGCGGTACTCCGCTGTACAGCAGTGTCGGCCACCGCTCTCGAGAGGGTCGCCAAGCTCGGAACTCATCTGGCCATAGGCGACCGTAGCCGCGGGGCGCGATTCCATCAAGGCGCACCAACCCACCAGGCGTGCGGGGTTCGTGGCGTGCCGGCAGAGTCGGGAGTTGAGCTTCCCAGGTGCTTACCGTCGTTCCCTGTGGATGGGTACAGTCAGACTTTTCGTCGAGGCGTCTGGCAAGGACTCAGGGGCCCAACTACCAAGGCTAATACGAATTGGGGAGTTAGTGGGAATCTTTGAAGAAGTTGAAATTAGTCGACAAAACATTCGATCCGACGGATATACGATGTCCATCGGCGAAGTGGTAAACCTGTATCGGGATAAGGAAATTCAAATACGACCAGAATATCAGCGCCTATTTCGATGGCCTATCGAGAAGCAATCTCGGCTAATTGAGTCCATTTTGCTTGACATTCCGCTTCCCACTATTTTTGTCGCTCAGCGAGAGGATGGCGTCTGGGAGGTCGTTGACGGGCTTCAGCGACTGTCCACCATCCTGAAATTCATGGGAGAACTCCGTGACGAGGCGACGGGTGTGATCGAAAGTCCAACTGAACTCACGCGCACGAAGTATCTGCCCTCCCTCGAGGGGATGTATTTTTCGTCAGAGGATAAAGAGTCATTCAATCCCCAGCTCAAGATCCATTTCAAACGAGCCAGGCTGGATTTCAGAATCCTTCTGCGGGAGTCGGATGAAAGAGTCAAGTACGAGCTATTTGATAGGCTCAACAGTGGTGGCGTTCCGACTTCACCTCAAGAAGTCCGAACGGCGCAGTTGTTGATGACGAATTCTGAATTCTTTGTGTGGCTCGATCGCCTTCGATTGGAGATGCCATTTTCGCAATGTGTTCCTTTGACTGGCAGGCAGATCTCCGAGCAGTATGACCTGGAATTGGCTACCCGGTTCTTCGTCCTCAATAATGCGAGCGACACTCAGTTGGCAAGATTTGCCGACATGGATACATTCTTGTCGGATCAGGTGCTAGAGATGGCGACTTCGCGCACATTCAGCACCGTGGACCAGCAGATTGTATTCGAAGGGCTTTTCGAAGTGCTTTCTGCTCTAGGGCCCGATGTGTTTCGGCGGTACGATATCAATCGACAGAAGGCGTCAGGGGCTTTTAGTGTGTCTGCGTTCGAGGCCGTAACCCTTGGAGTTGCCGCTCACATCGATGACTGGAAGGAACTGAGTTCCGTAACTCAGGGGGCTCTGCTTAAAAAGAAAGTCGCACAGCTTTGGCAGGATGAGCAATTTAGAAAGTATTCAGGGGCGGGTGTGCGTGCGACATCGCGAGTTCCCATGATGCGCCCTGTCGGTCGTCGCATTTTCGCTGCGGTGTAGCGATGGCCTCGATTCGAACAATTGAGCAACTCGAGTCTTCTCTGACAGAAGATTTGAAATGGCGGACGCATGAAATGCAGCTCTGGGAGCAAGTGGCCAAGAATTGCAGAACTCACGAAGTCCCCGGAGTTCTTCGAGGCGGCGTTGCCCTGGTCTACGCGCACTGGGAGGGCTACGTAAAGGAGGGGGCGCGATCCTATCTAGAATTTGTGAGTAGGAAAGGGCTCACAGTCGGCCAGCTGAGGTCAGAAATAGCAGCTGTGGCTCTGCGGTCGAAGCTGGGGCAGGGGGAGTCTTCGAAGAGTTCGGCTACACATACGGAAATCATAGATCTTCTCCGAAATTCCGCCACCTTACCGGCCGCTCTTCCCTATACTTCGGCCTCGATTCGCACGCGCTCGAACCTGAAATTTGACGTATTCATAGACATTATGCATTCCATCGGGTGTGACGCTGTCAGGCATGAAATCTACCGAACAACGATTGATAATCGTCTGCTCAGGCATCGTAATGACATCGCCCATGGCCGCGAGGAGTACGTCAGCTTGTCCGATTGGGTGGATATCAGAGATCGTGTACTCACCATTCTAAAGGATGTACGGACTCAAATATCCAATGCTGCAGTAAATCGAGAATTCTTGGGCAACTCGACCTCATCAGGTGAGTTCTAATGTGGCGGGATGGGTTCTGCCCTTCGGAACCGTCCTCTCAATTCACGACGGACAGGTATCGAGCGGTCGGCGGGAGCGGCTTTGGGCGGGAGCGGCTTTGGGCGGGAGCTGCCATGGGGCGAGAGATCGGGGCCCGTACGCTTGCCGCGAATCGGGCAGTCTCTGGACCTGCCCGCAATAGCCCGATGGGGGTCCCGATTTTCGAGGCTCGCCCCATGGTGGCTGCCTAACCTCGATCGTTCATGAGTCCTCGTCGGTTCGCTGACGGGGACTCCGCGTTTGTGTGGTGCGGTCTTTTCGGGGTTGGGGCAGGGCGAGGGTC
>NZ_JBHXRX010000064.1:0-50885 GCF_042714995.1 Streptomyces sp. NPDC058665 | reverse complement strand
TCAGCGGGCCGTGATCACGGCCCGCCCGGCGCCCGTGGACGACTTGGCGGAAGAGCGCCGGACGACTTCTAGAACGCCGCCTCGTCCAGCTCCATCAGCGAGTTGTCGACCGACTCGGCCACCGCGCGCTCCACCGAGACCCCCGGCAGGACGCTCGCCGCGAAGAACTTCGCCGCCGCGATCTTGCCCTGGTAGAAGGGCACGTCCTTCGCGGACGCCGTCTCCAGCTTCTCCACGGCCACCGCCGCACCGCGCAGCAGCAGATAGCCGGTGACGACATCGCCCGAGGCCATCAGCAGGCGGGTGGTGTTGAGGCCCACCTTGTAGATGTTCTTGACGTCGTCGGCCGTGGCGGAGAGGTCGGTCAGCATCCTGCCGACGATCGCCTCCAGGTCGACGGCCGCCTTGGCGAGCGCGTCGCGGGCCGGCGCCAGCTCCGCGCCCCCCGTCCCGACGGCGAGGAACTGCTTGATCTCCTCGGAGAGGGTGTTCAGCGCCTGCCCCTGGTCGCGGACGATCTTCCGGAAGAAGAAGTCCTGGCCCTGGATGGCGGTGGTGCCCTCGTAAAGAGTGTCGATCTTGGCGTCGCGGATGTACTGCTCGATCGGGTACTCCTGGAGATACCCGGAGCCGCCGAGCGTCTGGAGCGACTGGGCCAGCTGTTCGTACGACTTCTCGGAGCCGTAGCCCTTCACGATCGGCAGCAGCAGGTCGTTCAGCGCGTGCTGCGCCTTCACGTCCTCGCCCTCCGCCTCCCGCTTGGCGATCTCGTCCTGGAGGGAGGCGGTGTAGAGCACCAGCGAGCGCATGCCCTCGGCGTACGCCTTCTGCGTCATCAGCGAGCGGCGTACGTCCGGGTGGTGCGTGATGGTGACCTTGGGCGCGCTCTTGTCCATGAACTGCGAGAGGTCCGGGCCCTGGACGCGCTCCTTCGCGTACTCCAGCGCGTTCAGATAGCCCGTCGAGAGCGCGGCGATGGCCTTCGTGCCGACCATCATCCGGGCGAACTCGATGATCATGAACATCTGGCGGATGCCCTCGTGCTTGTCACCGATCAGCCAGCCCTTGGCGGGGTGCCGGTCGCCGAAGGTCAGCTCGCACGTGTTCGACGCCTTGAGGCCCATCTTGTGCTCGACGTTCGTCGCGTACACACCGTTGCGCTCGCCCAGCTCGCCGGTCTCCCAGTCGAACTCGTACTTCGGTACGAGGAAGAGGGACAGGCCCTTCGTGCCGGGTCCCGCTCCCTCGGGGCGGGCCAGCACGTAGTGAAGGATGTTGTCCGACATGTCGTGCTCACCGGAGGTGATGAAGCGCTTCACGCCCTCGATGTGCCAGGAGCCGTCCTCCTGCTCGACGGCCTTCGTGCGGCCCGCGCCCACGTCCGAGCCCGCGTCGGGCTCGGTGAGCACCATCGTGGAGCCCCACTGCTTGTCCACGGCGATCTCGGCGATCTTCTTCTGTGCCTCGTTGCCCTCCTGGAAGAGGATGCCGGCGAAGGCCGGGCCCGAGGTGTACATCCAGATCGCCGGGTTGGCGCCGAGCAGCAGCTCCGCGTACGCCCAGATCAGGGAGCGGGGCGAGGTCGTGCCGCCGATCTCCTCGGGCAGGCCGAGCCGCCAGTACTCCGAGTCCATGAAGGCCTGGTAGCTCTTCTTGAAGGAGGCGGGGACGGGGGCGGTGTTGGTCTCGGGGTCGAAGACGGGGGGATTGCGGTCCGCGTCGGCGTAGGAGGCGGCCAGCTCGGACTCGGCGAGCCTGGTGACCTCGGAGAGAATCGTCTTGGCTGTCTCGACGTCCATCTCCGCGAACGGGCCCGTGCCGTACAGCTTGTCGCGCCCGAGGACCTCGAAGAGGTTGAACTCGATGTCGCGGAGATTCGACTTGTAGTGCCCCATGGCGACGGCTCCGTAAGCGGTTGGGAGGCGGATTCCTCGTACGCGTATCAGTAGTGCTCCGATGATGCTACCCGTCGGTAATAAGATGCAACCCCTACCGGACATCTGTGACGAGGACGACGAGGAGCGCATGCGGCCCATGGGTGGGCCTTTTCCTCAGTAGTCTTGGGTCCATGTACGGCTACGACCAGAACGCTGGCGCCCAGCAGCAGTACGCGCCCCCGCAGCAGCCGATGGGCGGCGGATACGGGGAGCAGCCGCTGTACCCCGAGCCGTCCCCTCCCTCGCTGGCCGACGCGGTGCGGGCGTTCACCACCGGGTCGCTGTCCGCCGAGGACTTCCAGCAGATCTTCGCGACGTCGAAGGTCTACTGCCCGCGCGGTGACAACCCCGGCTTCCTGGCCCTGCACAACACCCAGCAGCCGGTCATCCCGATGTTCAGCACGCTCAAGGAGCTGCGGCGGTACGCGGGCAAGGAGTCGAAGTACTTCGTGATCACCGGTGCCGAGGTGATCGATCTGCTGCCGACGGGCTACGGCTTCGTGATCGACATGGAGGGCGAGCACCGGATGGTGTTCGACGCGAAGGCTGTGGAGCAGATGGTCGACTTCGCGATGCGGCGGATGTACGGCTGAGCCGTCGTACGGCTGACAGGTGGGCGGCTGAATCCCGGCCGGCACCGGATTTCCCCTGGTGACGCGCGTGACACGCATGCGGAATAACCGCTGCCTTGTCAGATGTTCACCTTTCAACTAAATTGGAGCCCGAAGCCGAGGAGGCCCCCGATGCCCGCTGTGACCGTCGAAAACCCGCTCACCCTTCCCCGTGTCACGGCGGCAGCCGACGCCGTCGCCCGGCCCGTGCTCGCCGTGTCCACCGCGCCCGGTGGCTTCGAGGGCGAGGGGTTCCCGGTGCGCCGGGCGTTCGCGGGGATCAACTACCAGCACCTCGACCCGTTCATCATGATGGATCAGATGGGCGAGGTGGAGTACGCGCCTGGAGAGCCGAAGGGCACCCCCTGGCACCCGCACCGCGGCTTCGAGACCGTGACGTACCTGATCGACGGCACCTTCATCCACCAGGACAGCAACGGCGGCGGCGGAACGATCCGTAACGGCGACACCCAGTGGATGACGGCGGGCTCCGGCCTGCTGCACATCGAGGCGCCGCCGGAGTCGCTCGTGGTGTCCGGCGGTCTCTTCCACGGCCTCCAGCTCTGGGTGAACCTGCCCGCGGCCGACAAGATGATGGACCCGCGCTACCAGGACATCCGCGGCGGCCAGGTGCAGCTCCTGACCTCGCACGACGGAGGCGCGCTGCTGCGGGTGATCGCGGGCTCGCTGGACGGGCACGAGGGCCCCGGCATCACGCACACGCCGATCACGATGATCCACGCGACGCTGCGGCCGGGTGCCGAGGTCACGCTGCCGTGGCGCGAGGACTTCAACGGTCTCGCGTACGTCATGGCGGGACGCGGCGCGGTCGGTACCGACCGGCGGCCCGTGCACACGGGCCAGACCGCGGTCTTCGGCGCGGGGTCGTCACTGACGGTCCGCGCGGACGAGTCCCAGGACTCCAACACCCCGGACCTGGAGGTCGTCCTGCTGGGCGGCCGGCCGATCCGGGAGCCGATGGCGCACTACGGACCGTTCGTGATGAACAGTCACGCCGAGCTCCAGCAGGCCTTCGAGGACTTCCAGGCCGGCCGGCTGGGCACGGTGCCCGCGGGTACCGAGTAGGGCGTGTCTTTTGGATCAGGCCGGATGAGGGAGCGCCCGCCGCGGCAGCGGCTGATGTCCCGTTGGTGCGTGCGGTCGCAAGGCGGAGGAGGGAGCCGACGCGGAGGGGGCACCTCCCGTGCCCCCTTGGGGGCTACGGGGGAGAGCGTGCGTGCCAGGGTTCGCGAGCCCGGCAAGATCCGAAAGACACGCCCTAGGTCGGGGTGGATCGGGGCGGACTCCGCCCCGATCGGCCCCGCTCCACCTGTGAGTGACACTCCGTCACCCACCCGGCCCCATCCGTAGGGCAGCGCCCCGGACGGCGTGGTCGGGTGGGCGGATGGAGAACTCGCGCGGGGGCCCGCCCGGCGTGCTGCCCCCGGAGGTCTGGCGGGTGGGTGCCTGGTGCGCCGTCGTGCTGCTCGTCGCCGGTGTCGTCGCCGTCGGGGTGTGGATCGTCATCACCTTCAAGACGGCTGTCACCCCCGTACTGCTCGCGATCCTCGGGACCGCGCTCCTCGGCCCGCTCTACCGGCGGCTGGTCGCCATGCGGATGCCCAAGTCCCTCGCCGCCGGGCTGACCTGTCTGGCCCTGGTCGCGGTCGTCGGCGGGGCGGGATACGTCGTCGTCACCGCGCTCATCGAGACCGGCGACCAGATCGTGGACTCGCTCAGGCAGGCCGGGCGGGACCTCAGCAAGCAGTTCGGGGCCGCCGGGACGTCGCTGGACGACATCGCGTCGAACGCGCGGGATCTGCTGGGCAAGTTCGGCGGTACGGCCGCCTCCGGCGTGATCACCGGGCTCAGCGTCGTCGGCGAACTGATCGCCACCGCCGTCCTCGCACTGCTGCTGATCTTCTTCTTCCTCAAGGACTCCGACCGGGTCGCCGGCGCGCTGCGCTCCCTCGCCCCGCGCCGTACGGGCGACGTCGTCGAGGCGATGGCGCGGCGGGCGTTCGGGGCCGTCGAGGGCTTTATGCGCGGGACGACCTTCATCGCGCTCATCGACGCGATCTGTATCACCGCCGGCCTGCTGATCCTGCGCGTGCCGGGCGCGGTCGGGCTGGGCGCGCTGGTGTTCGTGGGGGCGTACATCCCGTACCTGGGGGCGTTCCTGACCGGCGCCGTCGCGGTGCTCGTCGCGCTCGCCGACCGGGGCGTGGTGATCGCGCTGTGGGCGCTCGGGGTCGTACTGGCCGTGCAGGTCCTGGAGGGCCATGTGCTCCAGCCGGTGATCCAGAGCCGTACGGTGCAGATGCATCCGGCGGTCGTGATGCTGGCGATCACGGCGGGCGCGAGCGTGGCCGGGATCCTGGGAACGCTGCTGGCGGTACCGCTGACGGCGGCGGCCTTCGGGGTCCTGGCGGAGATCCGCGAACGGTACGAGGCGCGCTCTCCGTGACAGGGACCGCGCCCAAGCGGGCCGCACCGGAGCGACCCGGTCAGCCCGCTTCGCCCTCTTCGTAGATCTCGAACCAGATCGACTTGCCCTCGCCCCGCGGGTCCACCCCCCACGCGTCCGCCAGCATCTCCATCAGCACCAGCCCCCGGCCGCTCGACGCCAGTTCGCCGGGCCTGCGCTTGTGGGGGAGTTCGTCGCTGGCGTCCGCGACCTCCACCCGCAGGCGGCGTTTGCCCCGCTCCCCCGCCGCCTCCGCGATCAGCACCGCGTCGCCGTCCGTGTGGACGAGCACGTTCGTCGCCATCTCGGAGAGCATCAGCACCGCCGAGTCGACCTGCTCCTCGTCCGACCAGTCGTGCAGCAGGTCCTTCAACTGCCGCCGCGCGCCCGCGACCTGCTCCGGTTCGGCCTGGGAGATCGTCAGCACCGTACGGCGCGGGTGCGGCCTCGCCGGCAGCGCCGGTGCGGTGTCCCGCGCCAGCAGCATCAGCGCGATGTCGTCCTCGCGGCGGTCGGCGAGCGGGCCCGTCGTGTAGTGCGAGCCGGGGCCGTGGACCGCCTGCACCAGCGCGTCCGCGAGCTTCTCCAGGGACACGCCCGTGTTGTTCTCCAGCACGGGCCGCAGCCGCGTCCAGCCGCTCAGCATGTCGTGCCCGCCGGTCTCGATCAGCCCGTCGGTGCAGAGCATCATGGTGTCGCCGGGCTCCAGGACCACCCGGGTCGTCGGGTAGATCGAGTCCGCCTCGATGCCCAGCGGCAGCCCGCCCGCCGTCTGCCGGATGAGGGCCGTGCCGTCCGCCGAACGGATCACCGGGTCGGGATGCCCGGCCCGCGCGATGTCGAGCGTGCCGGAGTCCGGGTCGACCTCCATGTAGAGGCACGTCGCGAAGCGCGCCAAGCCGTACTCGGGGTCCTCGCCGTCCTCGTCCTCGTCGGCGTCCGTCAGGCCGTGGGGGACCGAGAACTCGTACATGCCGTGCAGAAAGCGCGAGGCGCGGGCCAGTACCGCGTCGGGCCGGTGCCCCTCGGCCGCGTACGCGCGCAGGGCGATCCGCAGCTGCCCCATCAGGCCCGCGGCCCGTACGTCGTGCCCCTGGACGTCCCCGATGACCAGCGCTACCTTGCCGCCGCCGGGCAGCGGGATCATGTCGTACCAGTCGCCGCCCACCTGGAGCCCGCCGCCCGTCGGCACATAGCGCGCGGCCACGCTCATCCCCGGGATGTCCGGCCCCAGCGTCGGCATCATCGAGCGCTGGAGCCCCAGCGACAGCTCGCGCTCGGTCTCCGCGACCTCCGCGCGTACCAGCGCCTGCGCGAGCATCCTGCCGACCGTCGTCAGCACGGACCGCTCGTCGGGCGTGAACGTCACCCGGTGTTTGAAGGCCGCCATCCAGGCGCCCATCGTGCGCCCGGCGACGATCAGCGGCACGAAGGCCCAGGACTGGCGGCCGAAACCCTGTACCAGCGGCCAGGTGGCCGGGTAGCGGTCGTGGTAGTCCCTGGGCGTCGGCAGATAGATGGCCTGGCCGGTCCGTACGACCTCGGCCGCCGGGTAGTCCGTGTTCACGGACATGTCCGTGAAGGGTCCCTCCGCGCCGTCCGGGTGCCCGTGGTGCCCGATGACCGTCAGATGATCACCCTCGACGCCGAAGACGGCGAGCCCGTCGGGGGAGAAGCCCGGCATGGACAGCGACGCCGCGACCCGCAGCACCTCGGCGGTGGAGCGCGCCTCGGCGAGCGCCCGCCCCGCGTCGAGCAGGAACGCCTCACGCGAGCGCCGCCAGTCGCCGGCGACCGGGCTCTGCCCCGTCAGCGCGCCCGGATGGGGCGCGACGATCTCCTGAAGGGTGCCGATCAGCTCGTAGTCGTCGCCGTACTCGCGCTTGGTGACCAGTGGCTTGGAGCGGGACCTGATCGTACGGAGCACCTGCCCGTCCTCGCCCACGACCCGCACCTGGGCCTCGGCGACCGTCCCCTCGGCGACGGCGAGGCGCACGATGCCGTAGGTCTCGGCCCAGTCGACCGGATGCAGGCGCGCGCGCATGGCCGCCTCGCTGAGGACCGTGGGCTCCGCGGGCAGCCCGAGCAGCCGCGCCCCCTCCGCGTCGAGGGTGACGTACCCGGCCGCGTTGTCCCAGCGCCACAGACCGGTCGCGATCGCGGCCAGTACATCCTCGGTGCGCATTGCACCACTTTAGACCGATGCGGGTGATGGGTGCGGTGCCGAGCGGGCGTGCGGGTGGCCGGGCGGGGACGGGTGCGAGGTCCGGGCGGGGACCGGGCGCGGGCCGGGCGCGGGCCGGTTACCGGGAGGAGCCCGTAAATGCGGGGGAGGCGCCCTTGGCCCTGCCGGTAACCTGGAGCGGCCAAGCCCACCCGCCAAGAGCTAAGACTGGATGAACGACGATGCATCGGTACAGGTCCCACACCTGCGGCGAGCTCCGCGCCTCTGACGTCTCCACCGACGTCCGGCTGAGCGGCTGGCTGCACAATCGTCGAGACCTGGGCGGCATCCTCTTCATCGATCTCCGCGACCACTACGGTCTCGTCCAGCTCGTCGCCCGCCCCGGCACCCCCGCCAACGAGGCGCTCTCCAAGCTCACCAAGGAGACCGTCGTCCGTATCGACGGCAAGGTCTCCGCCCGTGGCGCGGACAACGTGAATCCTGACCTGCCGACCGGTGAGATCGAGATCGAGGTCGGCGAGGTCGAGGTCCTCGGCGCCGCGGGACCGCTGCCGTTCACGATCAACACCGACGACGGCGTCAACGAGGAGCGGCGGCTCGAATACCGCTTCCTCGACCTGCGCCGCGAGCGCATGCACCGCAACATCCTGCTGCGTACGGCCGTCATCTCCGCGATCCGCCACAAGATGACCGCGCTGGGCTTCAACGAGATGGCGACCCCGATCCTGACCGCGACGTCCCCCGAGGGCGCCCGCGACTTCGTGGTCCCCTCCCGGCTCAACCCGGGCAAGTTCTACGCCCTGCCGCAGGCCCCGCAGCAGTTCAAGCAGCTGCTGATGATCTCCGGCTTCGACCGCTACTTCCAGATCGCGCCCTGCTTCCGCGACGAGGACGCCCGCGCCGACCGCTCGCCCGGCGAGTTCTACCAGCTCGACGTGGAGATGTCCTTCGTCGAGCAGGAGGACGTCTTCCGGCCGATCGAGAAGCTCATGACGGAGCTGTTCACGGAGTTCGGCGGCGGTCGCGAGGTCACGTCCCCCTTCCCGCGCATCCCGTTCCGCGAGGCGATGCTCAAGTACGGCAACGACAAGCCGGACCTGCGCGCCCAGCTGGAGCTGGTCGACATCTCGGACGTCTTCCAGGACTCCGAGTTCAAGGCGTTCGCGGGCAAGCACGTCCGCGCGCTGCCGGTGCCGGACACGGCAGGCCAGTCGCGGAAGTTCTTCGACGGCCTCGGTGACTACGCGGTCGAGCAGGGTGCCAAGGGCCTGGCGTGGGTGCGGGTCGGCGAGGACGGCGCACTGACCGGCCCGATCGCCAAGTTCCTCACCGAGGACGACGTCAAGGTCCTCACCGAGCGCCTGTCGCTCGTGCCCGGCCACGCGATCTTCTTCGGCGCGGGCGAGTTCGACGAGGTCTCGAAGATCATGAGCGCGGTCCGCGTCGAGGCGGCCAGGCGCTCGGGCCACTTCGAGGAGGGCGTGTTCCGGTTCTGCTGGGTCGTGGACTTCCCGATGTACGAGAAGGACGAGGAGACCGGAAAGATCGACTTCTCGCACAACCCCTTCTCCATGCCGCAGGGCGGTCTCGAAGACCTGGAGACGAAGGACCCGCTGGACATCCTCGCCTGGCAGTACGACATCGTCTGCAACGGCATCGAGCTGTCGTCGGGCGCGATCAGGAACCACGAGCCGGAGCTGATGCTCAAGGCGTTCGAGATCGCGGGCTACGACCGCGAGACCGTCGAGCACGAGTTCGCGGGCATGCTGCGCGCCTTCCGCCTCGGCGCCCCGCCGCACGGTGGCATCGCGCCGGGCGTCGACCGCATCGTGATGCTGCTCGCCGACGAGCCCAACATCCGCGAGACGATCGCCTTCCCGCTCAACGGCAACGCGCAGGACCTGATGATGGGCGCGCCGACCGAGCTGGACGAGACGCGGCTGCGGGAGCTGAACATCCAGCTCCGCAAGCCGGCCGCGAAGTAGCCGCGTAGCTGCTTTCCGTTCGCCGCGAGGACCCGGAACCGTACGGTTCCGGGTCCTTCGCGTGGCGTCTTCTTGCCAAAGGGCAACCTGCGCGGCCCTCCGGGACGTTGATCGGTCGTGGACGACCGAACGGATTGGCGAGGGCGAGAAGACGATGGACCCGGGCGACGGCGACTTCGAGGCGTTCGTCGCCGCGCGCGGGCCGCGACTGCTGCGGGTGGCCTGGCTGTTGACGGGCGACGCGCATCTGGCCGAGGACCTGCTCCAGACGACGCTGGCCAAGGTGTGGCCCAAGTGGCACCGGATCTCCGGGGAGCGTCCGGAGGCATACGTACGCAAGGCGCTGGTCCATACGCACGCGTCGTGGTGGCGCAGACGGTGGCGCGGCGAGGTGCCGCACGGCGAAGTCCCGGAGTCGGCGGGCCCGTTCGACGCGTACGAGAGCGTGGACCTGGAGCAGTCGCTGGCCGCCGCGGTGCGGTCGCTGCCGGTGGGGCAGCGCGCGGTCGTCGTGCTGCGCTTCTTCGAGGACCTGAGCGTCGAGGACACGGCGGCCACGCTCGGCTGCTCGCCGGGGACGGTCAAGAGCCAGTCGGCGAAGGCGCTGCGCACGCTGCGGGCCGCGCTGCCCGTGCCGGTGGACGGCGGTGAGCGGGGTGTCTGAGGACGAGGAGCGGGAGCTGCGGATCCTGCTGGAGCGCGCCGTGCCCCGGCTGCCCGCCCCCGACGAGCGCCTGCGCCGCGTACGGGAGCGGGCCGCCCGCAGCCGCAGGCGCCGCCGGGCCGCCGGGACGACGGCGGTGGCGGTGACCGGTCTCGCCGTGGCCGGCACGCTCCTGCCCGGCCTCCTGCACGGCGGCCGGGACGGGGGCGCGCCACCGGCGAGCCCGGCGCCTACCGTCTCGGCCACCGGCAGCGAGGACGGCCGCGCGGTCCGCTTCCCCGACCTGGGGGATCTCACCCTGCGGCTCCCGCCGGGCTGGCAGGCGCTCGCGGTGCCCGGCGACCCCGCGCGCGACCTCATGCCCCGCGGGTACGTCGCCAGCCGGCGGGTGCCCGACACCCTCACACCGGCCTGCGCGAAGGAGCCGGAGACCGGCTGCGAACCGGTCGCGACGCTGCCGTCCGGGAGCGTGCTGGTCTCGCTGGAGGTGAAGAAGTTCCGCGGGCTCCACACCAAGACCCAGGACCCGCCCGCTCTCCACCCGCTGGCACGGCCCTCGGTGCTCTGCCGCAAGCTCATGGGCACCGAGGAGTACACCGCGCTGCTCGCCGGACCTGATCCCGGCGCCGACGTAGGCATCCAAGTCAGTGTCTGCGCCGCCGGGGCGGGGGCGAGTTCCCCGATCCTCGACGACACACGCGCCATGATCGCCGGTGCGGGCCATCCCGCTTCCGCGGCGGGCCGCGAGCCCAGCAGGGCTCCGACCGCCCAGGCCCACGACAACGGGGGGACCGACGTCCATGCGAACTGAAAGGTCACTCATGTCCCACCGCGTACGCCCGCGCCACGTGGCCGCCCTCCTCCTCGCGACCGGTCTGCTGCTCGGCGGCTGCGCGGGCGGGCTCGGCGGCGGATTCGGGGAAGACGGGGGATCGTCCGTCCCCAAGGCCGTGGACGACAAGGCCGTCGACGACAAGGGCGCGGGCGGCGACGAGCGGGACGGCGCACGCGGCGGTCTCGGGCGGGCCGTGCCGGAGTCGGCGGCCGGTCAGCAGGCCGTACGCCCCAGGGAGATCCCGTCGCTCGGCCCGCGGACCCGGTCGGGGATCCCCGCGTCCAGCCGCCAGGCCGTCGTGGTCACGGGCGACGCCCCCGACTCCAACCGCGCGACCCTGGTCCTCTACGAACGGGACCCCGTCGAGGGCTGGCGGTCGGTCACCGACCCGTGGCCGGCGCACAACGCCCTGAAGGGCTGGACCGACGACCACCGGCAGGGCGACCTCCGCAGCCCGGTCGGCGTCTTCGGCCTCACCGACGCGGGCGGCCGGCTGCCGGACCCGGGGACGAGACTCCCGTACGACCGGGGCCCGGCCTTCACGCTCGGCGGCGTGGGTTTCGATGGTGAGCCCCTGGCGGGGTCCTTCGACCACGTCGTGGCGATCAACTACAACCGCAAGCCCGGCACCACCCCACTGGACTGGACACGACCGCTGGGCGCGGCCAAGGGCGGCGGCATCTGGATCCATGTGGACCACGGCGGCCCGACCCAGGGCTGCGTCTCCATCCCCATGGGCCGGATGAAGGAACTCCTGCGCTGGCTGGACCCGTCGAAGCACCCGCAGGTGGTGATGGGCGACGTGTCGTCACTGGGCCGCTGAAGGGGCCGTTTCGCGACAGCGCCGGACGCGCCGCACCCGCGGCCCGTCCGGCGCCCCGATCTCCGCGGTTACGCCGACTTCTCCTCCAGACGCGGGAACAGCACCGCGCCCTTCGTCACCGTCGTGCCCGCCGGCAGCTGCCCCCACGTGCCCGCGTCCTGGACCCGCTGGTCCGCCAGCGCGCCCAGCGAGGCCTCCGCGCCCAGCGAGTCCCACAGCTTCTGGGACGTGTCCGGCATCACCGGGTTCAGCAGCACCGCGACCCCGCGCAGCGCCTCCGTGGCCGTGTAAAGGATCGTCGCGAGCCCGGCCCGGCCCGCGTCGGACGTGTCCTTCGCGACCTTCCAGGGCTCCTGCTCCGTGATGTAGCCGTTGACCTGCTTCACGAAGTCGAAGATCGCCAGGATGCCGCCCTGGAAGTCCAGCTCCTCGCCGATCTTCCGGTCAGCCTCGCCGACCGCCCTGGCCAGCCCGTCCCGTACGGCCTGCTCCGCGGCCCCGCCGGACGTCGCCTCCGGCAGCGTGCCGCCGTAGTACTTGCCGACCATCGCCGCGACGCGCGACGCCAGGTTGCCGTAGTCGTTCGCCAGCTCGGAGGTGTACCGGGCGGAGAAGTCCTCCCAGGAGAACGAGCCGTCCTGCCCGAACGCGATGGCCCGCAGGAAGTACCAGCGGTACGCGTCCACACCGAAGTGCGAGGTCAGGTCCTGCGGCTTGATGCCGGTCAGGTTCGACTTGGACATCTTCTCGCCGCCGACCATCAGCCACCCGTTCGCGGCGACCTTGCCCGGCAGCGGCAGACCCTGCGCGAGCAGCATCGCGGGCCAGATGATCGCGTGGAAACGCAGGATGTCCTTGCCGACGAGATGGACGTCGGCGGGGAAGGTCTCCTCGAACTTCGCCGGGTTCTCGTTGTAGCCGACGGCCGTCGCGTAGTTCAGGAGCGCGTCGATCCACACGTAGATCACATGCTTCTCGTCCCACGGCACCGGCACGCCCCAGTCGAACGTCGACCGGGAGATCGACAGATCCTGAAGCCCCTGCCTGACGAAGTTCACGACCTCGTTGCGCGCGGACTCGGGCTGGATGAAGCCCGGGTTGGCCTCGTAGTGCTCCAGGAGCCTCGGGCCGTACTCGCTGAGCTTGAAGAAGTAGTTCTCCTCCTTGAGGATCTCCACCGGCGTCTTGTGGATCGCGCAGATCTTCAGACCCGCGAACTCACCCTCGCCGTCGAGCAGCTCCCCCGGGAGTTTGTACTCCTCGCAGCCCACGCAGTACGGGCCCTCGTAGCCGCCCTTGTAGATCTCGTCCTTGTCGAACAGGTCCTGCACGAATTCCTGGACGCGGTCGGTGTGGCGCTTCTCCGTCGTCCGGATGAAATCGTCGTGTCCGATCTCCAGGTGCTTCCACAGAGGCCGCCACGCCTCGTCGACGAGCTTGTCCGCCCACTCCTGCGGGGTGACACCGTTCGCCTCGGCCGTACGCATGATCTTCTGACCGTGCTCGTCCGTGCCAGTGAGATACCACACCTTCTCGCCCCGCTGGCGGTGCCAGCGGGTGAGCACGTCGCCTGCGACGGTCGTGTAGGCGTGGCCCAGGTGAGGAGCGTCGTTGACGTAGTAAATGGGGGTGGTGACGTAGTACGCCCGCCCACCCTGCTCTTCGGATCCAGTGGCGGCCATGGTCGAAATCCTAACGGCCCGGCGGAGGACCCTTCACCTGGTTACCTCGGGGGACTGCCGCGCCGGTCGCCAGGCGGTGGTGTCTGGCGGTTGTGCCGATAAGTCGTACGTGCGTTCGAGCATCCAATCGATCGTGTGGCCCCTCCAGGAACTTGTGAGCGAGATGAGTAGGTGCTGCTAAAAGTTGGTTCATGGTGACGAGACGGAGTGAAGGAGATGCCGGGCATACCCGGTGGACCTTCCGTGTCCGCGTGTCGTCCACCGCTCGCACTGCCCTCCTCGCGGAGTGGGACCGGTGCCGGTGGGTGTGGAACGAGTGCTGTGCGAAGTCCCGACAGACCCACCTGTGGAACAAGCAGCGGCCCGAAGGCGTCGACAGGCGCACGTGCGGTCCGGCGCAGCTCGACAAGATGCTGACCGAGGCCCGTACCATGAATGGCTGGCTGCGTGAGGGCAGATTGGTGGTGCAGCAGCAGATCATCCGGGACTTCGGGAAGTCTCGCGCCAAGGCGCAGAAGGACATCAGGGAACGGCTGCCGATGCGGCAGCGGGCCGGGATGCCGAAGTACAAGAAGAAGCGCGAGGCCAGGCCGAGCCTGAACTACACCAGGCCCGGGTTCCGGTTGAGGGACGGGAAGCTGCACTTGGCGGGCGGGATCGTGCTGACGGTGGTGTGGTCGCGGGAGCTGCCTGCGGTTCCGTCCAGTGTGCGTGTCTATCAGGACAGTGTCGGACACTGGTACTGCTCGTTCGTCGTGCCCCTCGAAGTCGAGCCGCTAGCCGCAACGGGTGCCGTGATCGGTATCGACTGGGGCGTGAAGGAGATCGCGACCACCACGAGCGACGCCCACGACCTCACGCACCCCGGGCATGGCAGGAAGGCGGCCGCCAAGCTGTCCGGATATCAGCGGATGATGGCCCGCCGGAGGCCGGCGCGCGGGCAGGCTGGCTCGAAGGGGTACCGCCGGGCGAAGAAGCTGACGGCGAAGCTGCACAAGAAGGTCGCCCGACAGCGCCAGGACACCGGCCGCAAGTGGGCCAAGTCCGTGGTCCGCGACCACGATGCCGTCGCGGTGGAGGACTTCCGCCCGAAGTTCCTCGCGAAGTCGACCATGGCCCGCAAGGCGGCCGACGCGGCGATCGGCGCGACGAAGTCGGCCCTGGTCGAGATGGGCCGCAAGCACGGACGCGCTGTGCATCTGGTGCACCCCGCGTACACCACGATGGACTGCGCACGGTGCGGAGCGAGAACCAAGCACGCACTGCCTCTTTCGACACGTACCTATGCCTGCACCGCGTGCGGAGCCGTGTCCCCCAGGGACAAGAACTCCGCACACGTGATGCTGGTCCGGGCTGGTCTCAACCCGGCTGGTGCCGATCGCGGAAGACCAGACGGGGCGCAGCCTCCTCCGGCAGCGTGAGCCAGAAATCCCCGACCAACCCTGGAGGACCGGGAATCCATTCCGTCCAGGGAGGGGAGGATTCAGCTGAGAGTGTGGTTAAAGAGTGTGGGTTCGACACAACCTATGACCCCGGCAAAGGCATCTTAAGAAGGAGAAGGACGACACTCGTGCGCCCCCGCACGGGGCGGGGAGGATTCAAGATGCGCGTGCTGGTCGCCGAGGACGAGGAAATCCTGGCCGAGCTGATCGCCACCGGGCTGCGGCGGGCCGGGTTCGCCGTCGACACCGTCTACAGCGGGGACGCCGCCCTGGCCTATCTCGGGCTGCACGACTACGACGTCGTCGTTCTCGACCGTGACCTCCCCCGCGTCCACGGCGACGACGTCGCCCGCCGGCTCGTCGCCGACGAGTCCCGGACCCGGATCCTGATGCTCACCGCGTCCTCCTCCATGGAGGAGCGCGTCAAGGGGCTCGATCTGGGCGCTGACGACTATCTGGGCAAGCCCTTCGAGTTCCCCGAGCTGGTCTCGCGCGTGCGGGCGCTGCGCCGGCGGAGTTCGCGGGCGTTACAGCCGACGCTGGAGCGGCGCGGTGTGCGGCTGGACACCGTGAGCCGTACGGCGGTGCGCGACGGCAAGGCCCTCGACCTCTCCGTGAAGGAGCTGACCGTGCTCCAGATCCTGCTGGAGGCGGACGGAAAGGCCGTGACGACGGAGCAGCTGCTGGAGCGCGCGTGGGACGCGCAGACGGACCCGCTCTCAGGTGTCGTACGCCTCTGTGTGGGGGAGCTTGGTGCCAAGCTCGGCGATCCGGCGCTGATCAGGCCGGTGGACCTGGACGGAGGGGGTTACGTGCTGTGACGGGTGCGATCAGGGAACGGATCGCCCTTGTGTACGGCGCGGTCTTCCTCGTCCTCGGCGGCTGTCTGCTCGCGGTCGTGAACCTGCTGTCCAGCGCCGGTACGCAGACGGAGGCGGAGGAGATCGCGGCCAGTGTCGTACCGGCGCTGCCACCGTCGTCGGGCAACGGCTACTACCTCACCGAGGAGGGCAAGCTCGCGCCCGTCACCGTCTACCAGCTCACCGACAACGTCAGCGAGGCCGCGTCGGACGAGCTGATGTTCTGGTCGGTGGGCGCGCTGGTGGTGATGGCGCTGTGCGCGGTCGGCGTCGGCTGGTGGACGGCGGGGCGGGTGCTGCGGCCCGTGCACGCGATGACGGCGAAGGCGCGGCAGCTGTCGGCGCACAACCTGCACGAGCGGATCGGGTCGACCGGCCCCGACGACGAGCTGAGGGAACTGGGCGACACGCTCGACGAGTTGCTCGGCCGGCTCCAGAAGGCCTTCGACAGCCAGCGGCGTTTCATCGCGAACGCCTCCCACGAACTGCGTACGCCGCTGGCCACGCAGCGCACGGCGATCCAGGTGGGCCTCACGGGCGCGGGCTCGCCGGAGGAGCTGGCCCGTACGAAGGAGCTGCTGCTCGCCAACAACCGCCGCAGCGAACAGCTCATCGACGGCCTGCTGGTCCTGGCGCGCAGCGAGCGGGAGGTCGAGGACCAGGAGGAGATCCGCTGGGGCGACCTGGTGACGGAGGAGGCGGCCCGGCACGGCCTGACGGTGACTTTGACGGAGCCGGGGGCGGAGACGGCGCGTGTCCGGGGCAACCGGGCGCTGCTGGACCGGCTGGTCGGCAATCTGCTGGCGAACGCGCAGGCGTACGGGGAGGGCGAGGTGGACGTCTCCGTGTCGGGCACGGCTCTGACGGTCCGTAACGACGGCCCCCGCATCGCTCCGGAGGACATCCCGGCCTTCTTCGAGCCGTTCCGCCGGGGCGAGGGCCGCGACCGCATGGGGCCGGGCGCGGGCCTGGGCCTCTCGATCGTCCGCTCGATAGCGACGGCCCACGGCGGCACGGTGTCGGCGGAGCCGGGCGGGGAGGGCGGCGGGCTGGCGGTACGGGTGGAGCTGCCGCCTCAGAACCGGTAGACCTTCTCGCCGTCGGGGACCTGGTAGCAGCCGGAGACGAGCATCAGGTTGAGGTTCGGCGATTTGTCCTTCGCGAGGTACGCGATCTTGACGCTGTACTTCTTCTCGTCGTTGTCGGCCGTGAGCCGGAGATTCTTGTTCATGCTGGTGTCCGGCCCGTACTCGACAACCTCCCAGCCGTTCTTGGGCAGTTCGGTCCTGAGCCGTTCCATCACGCCTTCGAGGTCGTCGGCCGACGCAGGCGTGAAGGTCCACGGGTGAAAGATCGTGAAGTACTTCTCCGGGTCCTTGTCGCCGCACTCCGAGACGCCCGGTCCGGTGTCGGACGCCTTTCCCTTGACGCCGATCAGGTCGTAGAGCTCGCTGGAGATCCGCTCCGCCTCGTCGGCGGCGTCCTCCGAGTTGCTGGTGCCCGCGCTGGGGACGTCGTCGGAGCCGTCGGAACCGGTGGAGCCTTTGTTGTCAGTCATGCCGCATCCAGTGAGGGTCATCAGGGCGAGGGACATGAGGAGCGCGGACGCGCCCAGCTTGATCTTCAAGTCGAGAAGCCTCGATCGGTCGGAACGTGCGGGTGTGCGTGGTCATCTCTACTTCACATGCGCCCAGCGGTCCGGCGGCGGTTTGAGCTCGGCGTTCTCGCCCTTGCCCGCCACCACCAGTCCCTGGTTGAGCAGACTGTCGGTCTCTTCTTTCCAGTAGTCGCTGTGGCCTTCGGTGTCCGTCTGCAACTGGTTGGCGCCGAAGCGTTCGTCGCTCGGAGTCGTAAAAGCTCCGTCCCAGTCGGTTCCGCCGTGCCCGAAGCGTCCGACGTCCGGGACGACATCCCCCTTCGCCTCCTGGTTCCAGACGTGCCCCTTCGGGACATCCATCTGGTCGGCGTTGCTCACCTGCACCCCGGGACTCCCCGCGAAGATCACATCGTCGACGTTCAGCTCACCCTGCCGCGCCGCTGACCCGATGAGGGTCGTGCCGTACGAGTGGCCGATCGCCGTGCGGTGCGGGTCCGATTCGGCCGTACGCGAGGCATCGAGGCCGTCGATGAAGCGGTTGTAGGCCGGGGCGCCGTCATCGGCGTAGTGGCTGAACGGGGAATCCTTGACGATGTCCTGCGGGGCGTCGTATCCGAGCCAGGTGATCGTGGAGACGGAGCCGTTGTTCGCTCCGTCGGCCACGCGCCACACGTTCTCCATCCGGCCGATGTCCCCGCCGATACCGCCCAGATTCGACGTCGTCCCCGGTACATAGACCGCCTGGTGGTCGGCCGTGTCCGGATTGCCGTTGGCCACGATCGCCCGGCCGTTGCCCTCCGGGCTGAAGCCGAGCAGGTACGCCTCGGGCAGGCCCCTCTCCCCGGTCCTGTCGAACCGGTCCTGGATGCTCCCGATGCCCTTGAGGGACTTGTTGAGCTGCTCGTACCGGTCCCCGTACTTGTTGTGCCACGCCATCCACTCGTCCGTGTGCACCTTGGACGGGTACATGCCTGCCGTTATCCAGGTCCACTCGTTGGCGGGCGGCTTCGGCATGGAGTCCAGTTCCATCTGGAGCTGACCGCGCTTCTCCTCCAGGACGACGCGGTTCGCCTCGTCGCGCACGGTGGCGGGCAGCCCGTCGAGCGCTCCCACGGTGTCGGGCCGGGTCGAGAGCCACGCCGCCTGTTCCTCCGGGCTGAGCCCCTTCCACCAGGCCGCGTTGGCCGCCGGGGTGCCGTCCTTCGGGGCCTGCGGCAGGGAGTCGAGGTAGGTCGTGCCCGCCTCGCGCACCCCGCCCATGTCCGACTGGGCGTCGGCCCAGTCCTGCTTGGAGACGGTCAGGTCGTCGTCCGCCTTCAACGCGCGCAGTTTCGGCGCCCACTTGGCGTCCGCGTCGGTGGCTTCCCTCAGCGCGTCGGCGATCCGGTTCGCGTACGCCATGGCCCTGCCGTAGTACGGGTTGGGGTGGATGCCCGCCGCCTGGCGCTCCAGCGCGTCGGACGTCGCGCTGCCCCCGGCGCTGCCGGTCACGGTGCCGCCCGGCTCGTTCTTCTCCTCGCCCGGCTTCTTTCCTGCGGGATAGCTGACCGAACCGTCCTGCCGCACCGTGCAGTTGTCGGCGCCGGCGTCGGCGATCGCCGCGTCAAGTTTCCGCTTGGCCGCCGCCGTGTCGTAGGCGAAACCGTTCAGCGCGGTGCTCACCAGAGCGCACTCGGTCTGCGCGTAGTGGAAGTTCTTGGCCAGTTCCCGCAGTTCCCGCAGGGCTGCCGTCGCCGCCTCGCCCTTCAACTGGTTGCGTACGCCCGCGCCGATCCGGTTGTCGATCGTGTCCTTGGCCGCACTGGCCATGTCGCCGGTCGTCCGGTAGCCGTCGGCGGCCTCCTCGTACTCCGCGGGCCTGAGGGCCTTGAGCGTCGCGAGATCCATGGCCGCGGATCACTTCTCCTTCGCCTGGCCGCCGACAGCCTCGGTGTCCGCGTACTTCACCTTGAGCCGGTCGAGGTCCGTCAGGACCGACTGGTCGGACTTCGACAGGTCGTGGCCCGCCTGCTCCAGCAGCCCGCCGAGTTCACCACAGCGGGCGCTCACATCGCCGACGTACTTCTTCCAGGAGTCGTACAACTCCTTCTGCGCCGCGGCGCTCTGGCATCCGGAGCTGTCACCGAGCCCCGCCTGTCCGCTCTCCAGCGCGGTCAACGCCTTGCCGATGCCGGTCTTCAGGCCGCTGACGCCCTCGCCGGCGGTCACCCATGCCTTCTTGTCCGACTTCAGATTCTCGGCGGGGCCGCCCCCTGGATCGGCCGGCTGCTGGTTCAGCCGCATCTGGGTGGCACCGCGGGCCGCCGCATCGGCTTTGAGCCCCTCCCACTCGTCCCACGGCATGCGCGACGCCCTCCCCGTTCTCTTCCCCGTTGCCCGTCGGCGCGTTGCCCGTCGGCCCGTCGGCCCGCTCCCGGGCGCATCCGGCCGTGTGGACATGATCTCTGGCCCCGAGGGCCGAAATCAAAACGTTCATTGGACAATGAGGCGCATGAACAAGAAGGTGCTGATCATCGTTGTCGGGGCGTGCGTAGGGCTGTGGGTGATCGGGTCGGTGCTCAGACCCGTGCTGAAGAAGCACGACGAGCACTTCCCGGACGCGTTCAACGATGTCGTCCTCGGCGAGCGCATAAAGAACTATCCGACGGCGGACAGCGCGCCGGAGTCGGGCGACGGGGAGGGGATCTTCGTCCTGCCCGCGTGGGTTCCCGCGGACGCCAAGGACGTGACGATCAAGGCGGAGACCACGGGCAACGCGAAGCTCTTGCGCTTCACTCTCGGTGACACCGCGCTGAAGCTGGGCGACGAAAAGGCGTGCGAGGCCGGTGCGTTCACGGACGGCCCCGAACTGAAGGCGAGCTGGTTCGCGGAGGACGCGCAGGACAACTCCGGGGCGCGGACGGACTGTTCGGAGCAGTACCAGTACCGGATCACGGTCAAGGACCGTGAGGTCTACGCGTGGAGCAACGGGGACTTGGTGGAGGCGTAAGCAGCGTCCGGGGGACGGAATTGTCTGCCCGGCCGGGGGCGCTCCTGCTAGTGCTCTGACCGCATGGGTTCGCCGGGTTGGCGGTCATGACGCTACCGGCGCGCGATGATGCTGCTGGCCTCGGCGGGCGGGAACCGGGCTCCGGTGATCGCCCGGGGGCCGCCCCCTCGCCGGCACAGCCTGAACGACCCGGCGAACCTATCCGGTCAGAGCACTAGACAGTCCTCATGAGCAAGGTCAAGATCCGTACCGTGACCCCCACCGAGGTCCCCGCGCTGCTGGATTTCTGGGCCCGGTCGGCGGAGGGCGCCAGCATCATCGACGACGTCGACGGGGGCACCCGCCTCCTGCCACCTGTACCGCCTGGCCGTCGACCCGCGATGGTCCTCGACCACAACGAACTCGCCCACCACGCCTGGGCGAAGGCCGGGTATGCGCCGCAGGCGCGGTGGAGCCGCTGGGTCAGGCCGCTCGACGGCGTGGAGGCGCCTGCGGAGGTGAAGGCGTGTCCTGGCCGTCCGTGATCCTTCTCGCTCCCGCGGAGCGACGCGCGTCGCTTGAAGGGCGAATCCGCTCCTTCGAGTCCTTCGAGCTCGTGCCTGATTCTGTGACGGGCGACGAAAGGCTTTACTGGCACGGCTACTCGTACGTCATCGACCTCTCGGGCGCGATCCTGGCGGACTACGAGCCGGACGAACTCCAGCAGGTGGCGGCCCGGATCGGCGAGCCGTACGGGGTCTACGTCTCGTGCGAGTCCATGGACGCGGCCCGGGTCTTCCTCCGCCAGGTGCTCGATGGCTTCGACGGTCTCGTCGACACCAACCACTTCGAGATCCTGCCGGCGAACGAGTTCCTCACCCTGGTGAACCGGCATCCGGCATGGGACTGGCGTCGGCAACCCAGCACGGAAGTCAGGTAGCCAGCGCTGCCCGCAGCCGCGCGCCGAGGGCGGCGACCTCGTCGGGGGTCGGCGTCAGGATCCCGTTCTCGGCCATGAGCGCGTGATACTGCTGCCGCTCCGGCGGCACGCCGGGCGGCAGGGCGGCGATGTGCCAGTGCAGATGGGCGTTCGCCTGTTGGCTGCCGAGCGAGAGCAGATACGTACGCTCCGGCTCCAGCACCCGCTCCACGGCAAGCGCGACGCGCCGCACGACGAGCATGAGCGCGCTGTACGCGTCCTCGTCCAACTCCCGCACGACATGCTCCACATGAGCCTTGGGCGCGACGAGTACCCGCCCGGGGAGAGTGGGCCAGCGATCGAGGAAGGCGATATGGGCGTCGTCCTCGTAGACGGTCTCGTGCCGATAGCCGGGATCCCCACGCAGGAACGCGCACACGAAGCAGGGTCCGTTGCGGGCGCGTTCTTCGTAGGCGGCGAGATCCATGTCGTGTCGTTCCATGTGCTGGAGACTACGACCATGCGATACGTCTTCATCGACCCCGACGGCACCGGCGGTGACTGGGTCCACGTCGTGGTCGACGCGCCGACCGGGGTCTTCTACCAGCAGGAGTACGGCGGCACTTCGCGCCGCCAGGGCCAGGCGGAGGGCTACCTCGTCCCCATGCCCGGGGGATCGGGCCAGGTCGACGCGCTCGCGACCGTCTTCGAACCCTTCCGGGGCGGCGGGGCCGACGGCCACGTCTGGGAAGGCGCGGAGCTGGACGCCCTGCGGGAGGCCGTCGGCGCCGTCAGGTACTGGGCGTGCGACGGCAAGGCCGAGACCCCGCACCCGCTGCGGCTCGACGAGTCCCGCCTGACCGAGGCCGACGACGCGTGGCTACCCGTGCACACGCCCGACGGCCCCGGACTCCTGGTGTGGTCCGCCAGACGCGTCAGAGGCGGCTGAGGAAATCGGCCCAGGCGGTGGGGTTGAGAACGAGGACCGGGCCGGTCGGGGTCTTGCTGTCCCGGACCAGTACGGGGCCAGGGCCTTTGTCTGCGATCTCGACGCAGTTGCCGCCGTCGCCGTTGCTGTAACTCGACTTACGCCACTCCGGGCTAGACATGGCGCCGACCGCTCGCGAAGGCGACGAAGTCGCCCCACGCGGCGGGGTTGAGGAGGAGCACCGGGCCTTCGGGCGTCTTGCTGTCACGGACGGGGATGACGCCGGGGTAGCCGTCGGCCACCTCGACGCAGTTGCCCCCGTCGGGGTTGCTGTAGCTGGACTTGCGCCACTGCGCGGTGGTCAGGTCTGGTCGGGCGCGCATGATCTGCCGTCCTCCATCAGTGTCTTGATGAACGCCACGGACTCCCGGGGCGAAAGGGCCAAGTCTCGTAGTAGATCGTAGGACAGACGTAGGTCTTCGACGTCTGCTGCGCCCTCGAATAGTTCCCCCGAGCGCGCGTCCTCTGTGTACGCGACCGCTGACCCGTCCGGCAGCCACAAGATGGTGAGCGACGTTCCTACGAGACCGTGCAGCCCCGCCGAGAAAGGCAACACCTGAATGGTGACGTTCGGCAACCCACTTACCGCCACCAGGTGTTCCAGTTGAGCTGCCCACTCCTTCGGATCCTGCGCCTCGCGCCGGAGTACGGATTCATCGAGTACGGCGCGGAAGTGGGGCGGGTCGTCACCCCGCAGCAAGTCCTGCCGTCCCAGCCGAGCCGCAACCTGTTCGGATAGATCGTTGTCGTCCTTGGGGTGGGCGGCTTGAAGAACCTCACGCGCGTATCCCTCGGTCTGGAGCAAACCAGGGATCGTGCCGACGGCGTACTCGTAGCGAACGGTTGCTTTCGCCTCCAACTGCATGAACCGCTTGTACTTGTCCGCGAACGCGTCCTCCCGCGCCAGCACCCAGAGCATCGACAGGTGCTCGCCCGCCGCCCCGTACACCGCACCGAGCGCCGCGATCACCTCCGGTGACCCCACCCGCGCGCCCGTCTCAAGCTTGTGCAGATACGCACGGTCATACGTCGTCTCCTCGCCCAGTTGGGCCAAGGACATCCCCGACTCCTCGCGCAGCCGCGCCAGTTCCTTCGCCAGCATTTCTCGGGCCGACGGCTTCTGACCTGCGTTCGACTTCCGTGCGACCACGACAACTCCCCTGTGTCCAGCGGCAACCGGGCTATGGCCAAGCCCTTTTGGACGTGGCCCCACATGCCGATTCTTGATGCACGGAATGTAATTACGCAATGACGGAAGGTGCGTCTTTCGCATGTTCGAACCAGAGACTCGAACACCCCACATCCCCGCTCACATGGCCGAATTGGACGCCGTTGTGCACAGCGGTGGTTTCTGGCGGCTCGTGCCCGAGGGTGTACCTCGTATGTACGTACCAGTGACACCAGAGCTGCTGCGGCGCGTTGAACAAGGACTGAAGCGGGTGGCGAAATGAGCGGCAGCGATGCGCGGCGGTTTCTGTCCCGGCTGATGAGTACGTTCGGTACGGATGGGGTGCTGGTGGTGCGGAAGATCGACGGCAACGGTGACGGCGGCGGCAACGCCGACGCGGAGCAGGTCCTGGGACCGGGTGCCGTGCTCGCGTGGCCCAAGTGCCAGTGCGGTAGCGCGAAGTGCCCGGACTTCGTACCGCCCGCCTCGAACTTGAGCGCGCGGCTGGCGGAACGCAACCGGCACAGTCGGCGCGGGCGGCATGGGTGACACGGTTGACACCGGCCTCCGGAACGTTGCGGTGACTAGAACGGCGGGTTGTAGCAGGTGATGAACTGAACGCTTCCGTCGGCGGGGTCGCGGTTGGCCTGGAGCCACTCAACGGCATCCACCGTGCCGGTGCCGTAGTCCCCATCCCCTCCTCCGGTGGCGCGGATCCGATCGGGAGGTACTGCCGGGCCGGCGCCGTGACCGGGGCGGACGGGTCTGCCTCGTGAGCCCGGTCCTGGACACCGCGTTCATTCCGCCGAGGGACCGGGAGGAAGTCGTCCGGCACGCGGTGTGGGAGTCCCTGGTGGCGGTCGACGTTGGCCCTCAGTGACGACATCCACCAGGGCGTGCACGCTGACGCCGTCGTGGAACCCAGCATCGAAACCTCTACGCCGTACTGTCCCGGTCGGGCATCAGCCTTGGAGACTGGATCCGTACGAGCCGCCTGGCCGAATGCAAGCGAGAGCCGGCAGGCCCGAACGGGCGGCGGCGGACCATCGCGGCGACAGGGCGGAGTTGGGGTTTCGTGGACGCGACGTATTTCAGCAAGGCGCTCAAACAGGCTTACGGAATCTCGCCCCGGGCCTGGCGCGACGAGCACCACCCCCGCTCCGGTCTCGGAGCATGAGCGACATGCGCGCGGTGCGGTTGGACCTCGCGAGAATCCTTCTGGCCCGCACCCGGATCAATCCGGTGTTCCTGGACACGCCGCAGTACGAGTGCGGGTCCTTGGGTGACGCGCTCGGCTGCCGCGTGATTCTGAAGGTGGAGACCCTGAATCCCGTCCGCTCGTTCAAGGGGCGTGGAACCGAGACCGTTCTCAACCGCCTTCAGGACACCGGAGCGGCGGATGCCGTCGTCTGCGCGAGCGCGGGGAACCTGGGGCAGGCGCTCGCTTTCGGCGGCCGGCTGCGTGGCATTGGGGTCACTGTCGTCGCGTCGTCGGCGGCCAACTCGCTGAAGATCGAGCGAATGAGAACGCTCGGCGCGAACGTGATCCTGGTCGACGGGGAGATCGAGCAGGCGCTCGACGCCGCCGCGCGGCATGCCGCCGAGACCGGCGCGTTCCTGGTCGAGGACAGCAAGGACCTTGATACGTGCGAGGGAGCGGCCACGATCGGGGTCGAGCTCTCGGAGCTGCCCGGTGAACTCGACGCGGTGGTGGTGTCGTTGGGCGCCGGCGCGATGGCATCGGGTGTGGGCTACGCGCTGAGGAGTCTGCGCGGGGGCACGGAGATCATCTGTGTCCAGCCCGAGAACGCCCCGGCGATGACGCTGGCGTTGCGCGCGGGCCGGCCGGTCGAGGTCGGGGCCCCGAACACGATCGCCGACGGGGTCGCGGGCCGGTATGTCCTCCCGGAGGTGCTCAAGGACCTCGCCTCGGTCGTGGACGACGCGGTGCTGGTGACGGAGGGCGCCATCATCGAAGCGATGCGACTCCTCCACGTACACGCGGGGCTGGTGGTCGAGCCGGCCGGGGCGCTGGGAGTCGCCTCGATCCTGGAGGGCGGCGGCCGGTTCGACGGCAGGACGGTCGCGACGATCCTGTGCGGGAGCAACGTGACCCCGACGGATTTCGACCGCTGGACGCGGGTTGCGTCTGTAGGGCAGGGGTCCTGGGGGTCCTAGTCCAGGTAGAGCGCCGACAGGCCAGGCAGACGGTGGCGCATTTCGGCGCGGTCGTCGAAGTCGAAGTTCCAGGCCGGGTCCAGTTCCTCGTGCCGGATGGTGAACGAATCGGCGGGGAGTTCTTCGCCCGTGACCTTGAGATGGGCGTTCCAGCTGATGCTCAGTACCGACTCGCACTCGAATTCCATGCCGTTCGTCGACGCCGCCCGTACCACGGGCAGTTCCGCGAGGGTGTCCGGAGCGGCGACCACCCGTGCGTAGACCTCCTCGCCCTGCGACAGCAACCAGCCCCGGAAGTAGTCGAATCCGTCGTCGGAGCATCCGCCGTTGATCAGGTACGCCGCCGCCCACAGGGGGTTCGTGTACGAGTCGCCCAGCACGTTCCACAGGGTCTGCTGCGCCGCGACTATCTCCTCGACCGGGCGCGCCGCGAGGAGTTCGCTCGCGCGGTCGGCGACGGCCTCCCCGTCCTCGGGGTCCGGCACCTGCTCGCGGGCGGCCTCGATCAGCCGCCAGAACTGCTGCTTGTTCATAGGGGCAGAGCATGCCACCCGGCACTGACAACCGGTCTCATCCTCCGCGAACCAGAGCCTCTAAACCCGGTTGATCACTACGTGAGGTGGTCTCTAGCATGCGGGCATGCGCGACGACATGCCCGATGAGACGCGCCGTAGCCATTTGAGCCGGACGTTCGACGAGGACGCCGAGTTGTACGACCGGGCCAGGCCCGGGTATCCGTCGGAGCTGTTCGACGATCTCGACGCGTTGGCCGGTACCGGGCCCGGTCGTCGCGTTCTGGAGGTGGGCGCGGGCACCGGGAAGGCGACCGTGCCGCTCGCGGAGCGTGGTTGCCGGATCACCGCGGTCGAACTCGGCGCGAACATGGCGGCCGTCGCCCGGCGGAACCTCGCCCGGTTCGGGTGGGTCGAGGTCGTGACGGCGGACTTCGAGACGTGGCCGCTGCCGCTGGAGCCGTTCGACGCGATCGTCTCGGCGACGGCGTTCCACTGGATCGATCCGGCGGTCCGGATGGTGAGAGCCGCCGACGCGCTGCGGGCCGGCGGCGCGCTCGCCGTGGTCGCCACACAGCATGTGGCGGGCGGCAGCGAGCGGTTCTTCGTCGATGTCCAGGGCTGCTACGAGCGTTTCGACCCTGCAACGCCCCCGGGGCTGCGGCCCGCCCCCGCGGATGATGTCGACACCTCGGACCACAGGGACGAGGTCGCACGCAGCGGCCGGTTCGGCCCTGTCGTCGTCCGGCGCTACGAATGGGACCTGGCGTACACGACGGCTGAGTACCTGGACGTACTGCGGACCTACTCCGGCCACCGGGCACTGCCGCCGGAGGCCCGGGAGGGGCTGCTGGGATGCGTCGCGAGACTGATCGACGGACGGTACGGAGGCCGGATCACCAAGCGGTACCTCACGGAACTACGGGTGTCGCGAACGCTGTGAGGGCGGCCATCCACTCGTCGCGGTGGATCCGGCACCGGAGCGGCTGAACGTCTTGATCCCGGCCCGTCAGCCCGTCAGTCGAGGATGTGCCGCAAGTACAGCCGTGGGTCCGTCAGATAGCGGCGCCAGTGGTCGACCAGGGCCAGGTCGTCCCACGTCGTGCGGCGCAGGCCGTGGTCGCCGACCTCGATGATGTCCGCGTTCGGGAGCGCCGTCAGCAGCGGGGAGTGCGTGGCGCAGATGACCTGGCCGCCGTTCTTCGCCAACTGGTCGATGTGGCCCATGAGTTCGAGGCAGGACTGGAACGAGAGCGCCGCCTCCGGCTCGTCCATCACATAGAGGCCCGGCCGTTGGAACTTCTCCCGGAACACCGCCAGGAAGCCTTCACCGTGGCTCGCCGACTCCGGGTCGAAGCTCTCGCGCTTCAGCGCGTCCATCGCGGTCTCCGCGCGCAGGAAGAACCCCTGCCGCGCCGACCAGTTGCTCAGCATGCGTCTGCCGCGGCCCGACGCCGCGTCGAAGCGGATCCGTTCGCCGAGCTGCGACTTGGGGCGTGGGCCGACGTAACGCCATTCGTGCGAGCTGCCCCACGAGTCGAGGCCGAAGCCCTCCGCGAGGGCCTCCACCAGCGTCGACTTGCCGGAGCCGTTCTCGCCGACGAGGAAGGTCACCGGCGCGGTGAACCGCAGCCCGTTCGCGAGCAGTTCGGCGACGCACGGCACCGACCAGGGCCAGTCAGCCGCGTCGTCCAGGGGCTTGGAGGCGTACGCACGTTCGACAATCACCTCTCGACCCTCTCACAGCGCACAAGAACGAGACGCGCCCTCCGTCGTATTACGGAGGGCGCGTCTCGTAGAGCCTCAGCTGCGATCAGGCCTTGTGGGACGACCACCAGGCGGGGACCGCCGCGAGCAGATTGCCGAACACCTCCGCGTCCGGGAGGTCCTTCGGCGTCGGGCCCGCGTGGAAGAACGCCACGTTCGCGGCCTTCTCGTCCGCGCCGAGCTTCCGCGCGAAGTCGAAGCCCTTCGCCTTGTGCTCGCCGAACGCCACGATCTGCCAGAACAGCGGCAGCTTCGCCGCCTCCGCGAACGCCTTCTCCGCCGCCTGCTTGGCCTCCGGCGCGCCGTCCGTCTGGAAGATCACCAGCGCCGGGCCGGGGTTGCCCGCCTTCTCGTGCAGGGCGACGACCTCTTCCACCGCGCGGTGGTAGTTCGTCCGGCCCATGTGGCCGAGCCCGGCGTGCAGTTCGTCCACCCGGTTCTCGTACGAGGTGAGGGAGACCTCCCCCGTACCGTCGATGTCCGTCGAGAAGAAGACGACCTGCACGGTCGCCTTCTCGTCCAGGTGCGCGGCGAGCGCGACCGCCTGCTCGCCGAGGCGCTGGGCGCTGCCGTCCTTGAAGAACGGGCGCATGGAGCCCGAACGGTCGAGCACGAGGTAGACCGTCGCGCGCTCGCCGTCCAGACCGGCGCCCTTGATCGCGGCGCCCGCCGCCTTGTACGAGTCGACGAGGCCCGGCGCGTGGGTCTTGACCCTCGCGAGGGAGTACGCCGACTTGCCCGCTTCCTTGGGGGCCGCGGGGGTGGGGGCGGGGGCGGCCTCCGGCTCCGGGGCGGGCTCGGCGACCGCGACGGGCTCGGGGTCCGCTACGACGACCGGCTCGGGCTCGGGCTCGGGTACGACAACAGGCTCCGGTTCCGGCTCCGGTACGACCTCGGCCACCGGCTCGGGTTCCGCTACGACGACGGG
Source organism: Streptomyces sp. NPDC058665 (assembly GCF_042714995.1). Classification (NCBI taxonomy): domain Bacteria; kingdom Bacillati; phylum Actinomycetota; class Actinomycetes; order Kitasatosporales; family Streptomycetaceae; genus Streptomyces; species Streptomyces sp. NPDC058665. The sequence goes on along the minus strand of NZ_JBHXRX010000064.1, from coordinate 22,369 downwards.
CTCGGGCTCCGGCTCCGGTACGACCTCCGCAACCGGCTCCGGGACCGCTACGACGACGGGCTCGGGCTCGGGCTCCGGCTCGGGTACGACCTCCGCCACCGGCTCCGGCACGACAACAGGCTCAGGTTCCGGCACGGGCTCCGGCTCCGCCGACTTCGCCGGTTCCGGTGTCGACTGGGCCTGCGCCGGGACCGTCGGGGTCTTCGGCTCCTCGCGCTTCGTCTGGGCCGGGACACTCGCCTCCGGCGTCGACGGCGCCGACGTACGCGGGTTGTCGAAGGCCGCGGCGACCAGGTCCTCGGCCTTCTCCGCCTCCGCCCGCTTCTCGGTCTCGGTCTTCGTCGTCTTCGTCGTGGACTTCTCCGCCGTCACCTTCTCCGCGGCGGGTGCCGGCTCCTTCGCCGGTGCCGGCACAGTGGCCGACGTAGTCGTCGTTGGCTGGGAAGGCTCTGGCTCATGCGTGCGTTCGGTCTGGGCCGGTACCGACGTGGCCGCCGACTCGTCACGCTCCGCACGCTCGCGTCCAAACACCTTGCGCAGCAAGCTCCGAATGCCCATGGGCGAGCCTTTCAGAAGAGTTGGGTGCGGCATATATCCGTACTGGAAACAGGGGATTCGGGGACATACCCCGACCTAAACTCGGCATCCCTGGCCACGGCGGATACGTAAGGTTAGCGGCCACCCGGCGTCGGCTCCGGCAGGGGCGCCCCGGGACCTGGAATGTGCCCCCTGCGGATGCCCGGTCGACGTGCATTCATTCCGCGTTCACCTTGCGGTCGGTGAACCGGGTGCCTACGCGCATAGCGTCACCGCCGTACATATCCCGACACATTGTCGGCGCAGGCCGCGCCGAGCAAGGCCCACCGGAGGGGACAAGTGCGCAAACTGCTGCCGCTGCTCAACTCGCACCCGGGCGGACGTTCCGCCATGACCTGCCGCTTCCGCTGCGGCGACGCGTGCTTCCACGAGACGCCCAACACGAGTGAGAACGAGTACTCCGGCGACATCATCGCCACCGCGCTCTCCCGCAGGTCCATCATGCGCACCGCCGCCGTGGTGACCGTCGCCGCCACCGCGGGCACCGCCTTCGTCGCGGGCTCCGGCAACACCCCCGCCTCGGCGACCCCCCTCGCCGGGGGCGACAACGGCCATGGCAAGGGCGGCAAGAAGCCCGACGGGGCGCGTGGCCTGCGCTTCACGCCGGTCGCGCCCAACACCGCCGACAAGGTGACCGTCCCCGACGGCTACACGCAGAACATCGTCGTCCGCTGGGGCGACCCGATCCTGCGCGGCGCCCCCGAGTTCAACCCGGACAGGCAGACCGCCAAGGCGCAGGCCGGCCAGTTCGGCTACAACAACGACTTCCTGAGTCTGCTGCCGCTCAAGAGCGAGCACGGCAAGCAGCTCCTCGTGGCCAACCACGAGTACACGGACGAAATCCTGATGTTCAAGGATTACGACGCCGACAACCCCACCCGCGAGCAGGTCGAGATCGCCTGGGCCGCGCACGGCCTGTCGGTCGTCGTGGTGGACGAGGAGCGCCGCAGCGGAAAGCTGACCGTCGTTCCGCGCCACGAGCTGAACCGCCGGATCACCGTCAAGACCGAGTTCCGCCTCACCGGCCCGGCCGCGGGCTCCGAGCTGCTGCGCACCTCGGAGGACCGCTCGGGCAAGAAGGTCTACGGCACGCTGAACAACTGCGCAGGTGGCACCACCCCGTGGGGCACGATCCTGTCGGGCGAGGAGAACTTCAACCAGTACTTCGCCAACGGATCGAGCGCCACCGACAAGCGCTACGGCATCGGCACCGCCGCCACCGAGCGCAAGTGGGAGCAGTTCGACAAGCGCTTCGACCTGAAGCAGGAGCCCAACGAGGCGCACCGCTTCGGCTGGGTCGTCGAACTGGACCCGTACGACCCCGACTCCACGCCGCGCAAGCGCACCGCGCTCGGCCGCTTCAAGCACGAGGCCGCGCAGCCGCGCCTCACCTCCGACGGCCGCGCGGTCGTCTACATGGGCGACGACGAGAAGTTCGACTACTTCTACAAGTTCGTGTCGTCCAAGTCGATGAAGAAGGGCAACAGCCGCGCCGCCCGCGACCACAACCTCACGCTGCTGGACGAGGGCACGCTGTATGTCGCGAAGCTGACCGGCGACAGCCCGGTCGAAGAGTTCGACGGCAGCGGAAAGCTGCCCAAGGACGGCGAGTTCGACGGCTCCGGCGTGTGGATCCCGCTCGCCACCGGCGATGTCTCGCACGTGCCCGGCATGACCGCCGACGAGGTGTACGTCTTCACGCGGCTGGCCGGTGACAAGGTCGGCGCCACGAAGATGGACCGACCCGAGGACGTCGAGCCCTCGCCGCGTACCGGCCGGGTGTACGTCGCGCTGACGAACAACAGCGACCGCGGCGCCGCGGGCAAGGCCGCGGCGGACGAGGCCAACCCGCGCAAGGCAAACAAGCACGGTCACATCCTGGAGCTCGCCGAGAACTGGGACGACCCGGCCGGTGACGGCTTCGCCTGGCGGCTGTTCCTGGTCGCGGGCGACCCGAAGGACCCGGCGACCTACTTCGCGGGGTACCCGAAGGACAAGGTCAGCCAGATCTCCTGCCCGGACAACGTGGCGTTCGACCCGCACGGCAATCTGTGGATCTCCACGGACGGTGCCCAACTCGGTTCGCACGACGGCCTGTTCGGTGTGGCGACGCAGGGTGAGCGGCGCGGTGAGCTGAAGCAGTTCCTCACCGTTCCGAACGGCGCGGAGACCTGTGGCCCGATCGTCCAGGACCGGCGCGTGCTGGTCGCGGTGCAGCACCCGGGCGAGCTCGACGGCGCGACGGTCGACAACCCGCTCAGCGCGTGGCCCGACGGACGCGGCAAGATGGTCCGTCCGGCGGTCGTGGCCGTCTGGCGCAAGGACGGCGACGACATCGGCGTCTGAGACGTCCATGTAAGCCCTGAGTGAGCTGTGAACAGTCGCCGGGCGGGACCGGATCTCCGGTTCCGCCCGGCGACTGTCATGTACCCGGGTACGTCTCCGCCGCGAGGGACGGGCAGGGACGAAAGGCCTTTGCCTCCGCCGTCCGGGTCGCCTATCGTTCGAAGCGTCCTTGTTGTCTCCGATAGAGGTGGACGTTGCGCATCTGAGGTTCGCGATCATCACGCCGTACGGCTCCGGGCTCACGCCCTCCGCCCGTACGCCCCGCGTGGCTGCGACCTCGATGCATGTGCCGTCCGTGAACTCTCGGACAGCCGTGTCCTTCCCCGGGCCAAGGCCCTGTCGCCGCGTGGTGCTCGCATACGACGCCCCCATCCCGACGCGCCGACGAGGACCACGACGATGTCCACCCCCATCACCCCAAGCACCTCCGCTTCCCTGACCTGCTCCGCGCTCTCCTTCCAGTGGGCGGACGGCACCCCCGTATTCGACGGCCTCTCCGTGAGTATCGGCCGGGGCCGCACCGGTCTCGTCGGTGCCAACGGCGCCGGCAAGACCACGCTCCTGCACCTGCTCGCGGGCGAACTGCGCCCTTCCGCCGGCTCGGTCACCGTGGGCGGCAGCCTCGCGTACCTGCCGCAGAACATCACCCTCGACACCGCCCTCCGTGTCGACCAGGCGCTCGGTATCGCCGAGCGGCGCGCCGCGCTGCGCGCCATCGAGGACGGAGACGTACGCGAGGAGCACTTCGAGACGGTCGGCGAGGACTGGGACGTCGAGGAACGCGCCGTCGCCATGCTCGGCTCGCTCGGCCTCGGCGCCATCGACCTCGACCGCACCGTCGGCGAGATCTCCGGCGGCGAGACGGTCCTGCTGCGCCTGGCCGCACTTCTCCTGGAGCGTCCCGACGTGCTCCTGCTGGACGAGCCGACGAACAACCTCGACCTGCCCGCCCGCCACCGGCTCTACGAAGCCGTCGACTCCTGGCGCTCCGGCGTGCTCGTCGTGGTGAGCCACGACCGTGAGCTGCTGGAACGCGTCGACCGGATCGCGGAGCTGCGGGCCGGCTCCGTGAGCTGGTACGGCGGCGGCTGGTCCGCGTACGAGGAGGCGCTCGCCACCGAGCAGGAGGCGGCGGGCCGCATGCTGCGCTCGGCGGAAGCCGACGTACGGCGCCAGAAGCGCGAGCTGGAGGAGACGCAGATCAAGAACGCCCGCCGGCAGCGCCACGACAAGAAGCTCAACGCCCAGCGCAAGGCGCCCCGGATCGTCGCGGGGATGCGCAAACGGTCCGCGCAGGAGTCGGCGGACAAGTCGCGGGTCCTCCAGGAGGAGCGGCTGAGCGACGCGCGCGAGCGGCGCGAGGAGGCGGCGGAGGCGATCCGCGACGACGCCGAGATCCGGGTGAGCCTGCCGAGGACGGCCGTGCCCGCGGGCCGTACGGTGCTGACCCTCGACGCGGTACGGCCCCGCTTCGGGCGGCTGCGGGAAGGGACGCTCGACGTACGCGGCCCCGAACGGATCGCGCTCGTCGGACGCAACGGCTCCGGCAAGACGACCCTGCTGCGCACGCTCACCGGGGAACTCGCGCCGCTGTCGGGAGAGGCCAGGACCTTCGTGCCCGCGCGGTTCCTGCCGCAGCGCCTCGATGTCCTCGACCCGGCGCTGAGCATCGCGGCGAACGTCGCGCGCCTGGCGCCCGGCACCACCGACAACCACATCCGCTCGCAGCTCGCGCGCTTCCTCTTCAAGGGGGCGCGGGCCGAACAGCTCGCCGGGACGCTCTCGGGCGGCGAACGCTTCCGCGCGGCGCTGGCCGCGATGCTGCTCGCCGCGCCCGCCCCGCAACTGCTGATGCTGGATGAGCCGACGAACAGCCTGGACATCGCGAGCGTGCGGCAGTTGACGGGCGCGCTGGAGTCGTACGAGGGCGCGCTGCTGATCGCGAGCCACGACCTGCCGTTCCTCGAATCGGTCCGGATCACGCGCTGGCTGGTGGTCGGGGAGGAACTCACGGAGACGTCCGGGGACGAGGTGCTGGACGCGCTTTCCCTCAGGGATACGGAGGACACGCCGTAAGCTCGGGGGCATGGCTGCTGCTGAAGCTCACGGCGGGAACGGGTCCGGGACCGGGTCCGGAGCGGGGTCCGGGACCGGGGACCAGGGCACCGTCCGCGCGGACGTCTGGATCTGGTCGGTGCGGCTGACCAAGACCCGCTCGCAGGCGGCGTCCGCGTGCCGCGCGGGCCACGTCCGGGTCAACGGTGAGCGCGTGAAGCCCGCGTCTCCGGTCAAGCCGGGCGACGAGATCCGCGTCCGCCACGCGGAGCGCCAGCGGATCGTCGTGCTCACCCGCGTCGTACGGAAACGGGTGGGCGCGCCGGTGGCCGTCCAGTGCTACGAGGACCACAGCCCGCCGCCCCCGCCCCGCGAGTTCGCGGGCCCGGTCGCGGTCCGCGAACGTGGCGCGGGCCGCCCGACGAAGCGGGAGCGGCGCGTGCTGGACGAGCTCCAGGGGCACTGAACGCACAAACCCGGACAGTCACCTTTCGTGTACGGAAAGTAAAAGCCGTTCACGTGGGGAAGGTCATCTCCATGAACCGCGACTGTGAGCAGCACATGAAGCTCCGGCTCCCCCGCCACCCCCGCAGTGTCGGCCGTGCCAGGGAGGCCCTGCTGGAGCGGCTGAGCCTGCCGGGTGAGCTCGGGGACACCGCGGCGCTGCTGCTGTCGGAGCTGGTCACCAACGCGCTGCGGCACGGGTCGCCGCCAGGGCGGGAGATCCACGTGACCGTGAGCAGGGGCGACGGGCTGCTGCGGCTGGAGGTCGAGGACGCGGGCGAGGCGCTGCCCCATCCCCGTACGCCCGACCTGGTCGACGAGTGCGGGCGCGGGCTCGCGCTGGTCGCGGCGCTCGCGGACGACTGGGGGGTGGCGGGGCGGGAGGGGCCGGGGAAGCGGGTCTGGGTGACGCTCAAGGCGCCGGACTACTGAACGCGCTGCGAGGTGATCGCCTGCGCCGACCTGATTTCCTGCCGCAGCGGCGCGAGCACCCCCTCGTCCTCCTTCGCCGACCACCCCTTCCGCACGTCCGACAGGACGACGCTGGAGCGCACCCGCGTCGCCAGCTCCCTCAACTGCCTCTCCGCGTCCGCGATCTCGGCGGCGCCGGGCGGCGCCGCGCCGTGGTTGACGCGTACCCGCGCCGCCGTCGTGGCGTCGATGATCCGCTCCAGCGCGACGACCAGCGGCCACCAGGCCGCGGCGCGTGTGCCGGTCGGCGGGGGCTCGGTGAGCGCGCGCTGGAACTCGGTCCGTACGACGGACAGATCGCGGTAGATCGTCCGCCGCCGGCGCACCCGCTCGGCCTGGTTCGCCGCCGCTTCGGCGGCGGTGAGGCCGTCGGCGGGGCCGAAGGCGTACGTCAGGTAGTCCGCCGTGTCGTCGACGGCGTCCGCCAGCCGGTCCCCGATGCGCGTGTGCCAGCTCTCCGGCCAGAGCAGATAGCCCGCGATCAGCGCGATCGCGCAGCCGATGAGACTGTCCACGAGGCGCGGTACGACCAGCGCGAACCCCTCGTGGTTGAGCACGTCGGACAGCAGCAGGATCACCGGCGTGATGGCCGCCGTCTGGAAGCCGTAGCTCTTCGCGGAGACGGCCGGGATGCACGCGGCCAGCACCAGCGTCACCGGCACGTCCCACCAGCCGCGCGGTACCTGCGACAGCACGGCCGCGGCGACGACGAGACCGGCCGCCGTGCCGATCGCGCGCAGGACGCCGCGCGAGAACACCGAGCCGAAGTCGGGTTTGAGGACGAAGGTGACGGTGAGGGCGACCCAGTACGAGCGCGGCACGTCGATCACCGAGACCAGGGACTGCGCGAGACCGATGCAGAGCGCGAGGCGCAGCCCGTAGCGCCAGGACGGCTCGCTGAACAGCACGTCGCGCCCGGCGTGCCTGATCCGGACGCGGAGCGCGGCGGGGCGGCCGAGGCGGTCGTCCACGTTGTACGGGTCGGGGTCGGCCTTGTGCACGACCGAGGCGGCGTGCCGCAGCGCGATGTCGACGGCCCGCTCGGACGGGGTGCCGGGCGCGGGCAGGTCGGCGTCCGCGGCGCCGTCGACCCGGCCCTCGTCGATCGCGCGCGCCAACTCCCGTACGAGGGCCGGGATCTCGTCGGGCAGCGGGCGGCGCCGCAGATGCGCGGCGGGCGCCGCCTCGACGAGCGGGATGAGCACGTTGAGCTGGGAGAGCAGTCGTACGAGGGGGCCGCGCCTGCCGTGGTCGCGGGCGCGGCGGGCGAGGATGAGGTCGTACGCCTTGTTCAGCGCCTCGGTGACGGCCTGCCGCCTCACCTCGTAGTCGCCGTCCTCGCGGGCCGCGGATTCCAGCAGGTCGGCCAAGGCGCGGTAGGCGTCGGCGACGGCGGTCCGTTCGGCGACGCGGCCACGGAAGGGCCAGCCGAGCAGGGACAGCGCGAGCACGAGGAGGCCGCCTGAGCCGAGCAGGAGCGGGGCCAGCCACCAGGGCTCGGGCATCTGGAGACCGGCGCCGACGACGGCGTTGAGGAGCAGGAGCAGCCCGGAGACCGAGGCCACCGCGCCGATCGAGGAGATCATCCCGGAGACGAGCGCGACGAGGGTCAGCGCGGCGACGGCGACCCAGCCCTGGTCGAAGACGAGCGTGCCGAGGGTCACGCCGATCGCGCCGAAGAGCTGGGGGACGGCGATGTTCAGTATCCGCAGCCGGTAGGCGTCGGCGGTGTCGCTGATCACGCCGGACAGGGCGCCCATGGAGGCGAGCGCGCCGTAGGTGGGCCGGTCGCAGGCGAGCCCGACGGCGAGCGGCGCGGCGAGCGCGACGCCGGCGCGGACGACGGCCGACCACGGGACGGGGGCGGGCTTCGGGCGCAGACCGCTGAGCAGCCACTCGGGGGGCGTGAGTCCGGGGCGGGGAGAGATCACGGTGGCCACAGTGACGTATGAGGGGGCGGGCTGTCAGCAGAGGGCGGGGGTACGAGTTGCCGGGCGGCGTCGGCGGGTGTGCTCTGGAAGAGGGACGAGCGGGAGGAGTTCTCTGCCATGGCCACACACGCACCGACGTCCGCGAGCAGGTCGCCAGGGCCCCGGCACGCGCGCCCCTCGCGTCTGTCGCGCTTCTCCGGCGGGGGGCGGCCGCACATCCCTCTCCACACCGTGGCGATCCCGGTCACGCTCGGCATCGTCTACGGCATCTGGGCACCGTTCATCCAGCGCCGCGGCGAACCGCTCAACGCCCTCCAGATCACCCTCGGCGTGGTCTCAGGGCTCTCGGTGGCCCTGCTCGTCTTCATCCTGCTGCGGCTTCCCAAGACGCTGGCGACGGAGATACGGGCGGGGGCGTTCGGCGTGGTGGCCGGCATGTCCCTGGGCTTTCTCTACAGCCTCTCGTACGCGAGCGTGTTCCGGTCGTCCGGGATCGGGCTGACGGTGGGGGCGGCGACGGCGATAGCGGCCTTCTACTACTTCCACACGCGGGAGCCTTGAGTGACGGAAGGGATGGAAGGCGCGGAAGGAATGGAGGATGACGGCTTCCTGGTGCCGGTGGCCGTCCACTTCGACGAGCTGGACTCCTTCGGCATGCTCTACAACAACCGCTACGGCGTGCTGGTCGAACGTGCCTGGGTGATGTACTGGCAGGAGCGGGAGATCGCCTTCAGCAGGGACTGGACGACTCACGGCGACGCCTTCAACGTCGTCAAGGACTTCCGGATCACCTTCGAGGCGCCGATCGACCGCCCCGGCGAGTACGGCGTCCGCATCTGGGTCGAACACCTCGGCCGCACCTCACTCAGGTACGGCTTCGGCATCCGCTCCCGGGACGGCGGCCCGCCGACGTACGCCCACGGCAACCGCACGCTGATCCGCCTGGACCCGGCGACGAGGCGACCGTCGGAGTGGAGCGAGAAGGCACGGGAACTGCTCGCGGAACAGGTCCGTCCGGCGGACTGACTCCGGGCCGACGCCGGGTCAGGGTCGTGTCGACTCCGGATCAGGGCAGGGTCAGGATGCGGGGGCCCCGGTCGGTGATGGCCACCGTGTGCTCGATGTGGGCGGACTGACTGCCGTCGATGCTGCGCAGGGTCCAGCCGTCGGTGTCGGTGCGATAGACGTTCTGGCCGCCGGCCATGAGCATGGGCTCGATGGCGAGAACCAGGCCGTGGCGGAGGGGGAAACCGCGACCGGGGCGGCCACGGTTGGGGAGATGGGGGTCCTCGTGCATGCTGCGGCCGATGCCGTGCCCGCCGAAGTCGGCGGGCATGCCGCAGGCCGCCTCGCGGGCGACGGTGTCGATGGCGTGGGAGATGTCGCCGAGGCGGTTGCCGACCAGAGCGGCGGCGATACCGGCGTCCAGTGCCTGCTGGGTGGCCTCGATCAGGTCGAGGTCCGCGGGGCGTGGAGCTCCCACGATGAAGCTGATGGCCGCGTCGCCGGCCCAGCCGTCGAGCAGGGCGCCGCAGTCGATGCTCACCAGATCGCCGTCGCGCAGGCGGTAGCCGGTGGGGATGCCGTGCGCCACGGCGTCGTTGATGGAGGTGCAGATCACGGCGGGGAACGGGACGGGGGCGAAGGACGGCCGGTACCCGAGGAACGGCGAACCGGCCCCCGCCTCGTCCAGCACCGCGCGGGCGGCCTCGTCGAGCTCCTTCAGGGACACCCCGATACCGGCCGCTTTCCGCGCCGCGGCCAGCGCGCGAGCCACCACCCGCCCGGCTTCCCGCATCGCGTCCAACGCGGCGTCGGTCTTGATCTCCACCATGTGTGACTCCTGCCCGTACCCGACCCAATACTTATACCGGTATTAGTATCACGTCCAAGGGTCTGGGCAAGCCAAAGCCTCCGGCGGACGTCCGCCGGAGGCTCCGTTCGCGCTTGCCGGTCAGTCGAGCGGGAGGCTCTGCACGCCGGTGAGTGGCGGATCCTGTCCCGGCTCCGCCGCGCAGGCGAGGTCCCGCCCCGGGCGCTGCCCGCCGGCCAGGAACTTGGTCACCGCGTCGTTCGCGCACGTGTTGCCTGCGAACGGATAGACGCCGTGACCGCCGCCGTCGACGGTCACCATCGCGGCCCGCTGCCCGAACGCCCGCCGCAGCTTCTGCGCGCCGGCCAGCGGTGTCCCCGGGTCGCGCTCGTTCTGCACCAGGAGTACGTTCGCCGGGCCCCGGTCACCGATGCGCACCGGCGGCTCGACCCGCTCGCCCGGCCAGAACGCGCACGGTCCTATGCTCGCCGTGGAAGCGCCCAGCATCGGGTACCGCAGCCGGTCGACCGCGACATTCCGCTGATACTCGCGGACCGTCCCCGGCCAGCGCGAATCGCCGCAGATCACGTACAAGCGGCTGGACATGGGGTCCCCCATGCCCGTCGGCGGCTGGTCGGGCAGCGGCCGGCCGTGGTCGAGCGCCTGCCATGACTCCGCCAGTTGAGGAAAGGTCGCGTCGCTGTAGAGGCGGTCGAACGTCATCCCGCGGAAGAGCGTCCCGTCCATGCCGTGGACCGGCTTCGCGTCCAGCCGCCCGGCGAGTTCGAAGAACTTCGCGGTCACCCCCTCCGGGGTGGTGCCCAGACCGTACTCGGGGCGCGTGGCGGCGAACGCCGCGAAGTCCGGGAAACGGTCCTCCAGTCCGCGCGCGAACAACCGCGAGGCCTTGACGTCGTAACCGCCAGGGCCCAAGTTGCTGTCGAGCACGATGCGATCGCCGCGCTTCGGGAACATCGTCGTATACACGGAGCCGAGGTAGCTCCCGTACGAATAGCCGAGGTACGAGGTCTTCGGCTCGCCCAGCGCCGCCCGGATCCGGTCCATGTCGCGCGCGGTGTTCGCGGTGGTGGTGTGCGGCAGCATCCACGACGTCTCCGAGGTCGCGCACTGCTCGGCGATCGTCCGCGCGTTCCCCGCCTCGCGCGCGACGTCGGCGCCGGTGTACGCGTACGGCGCGAACAGGCCGCGGGCCTCCTGTTCCGGCGTCAGATCGCAGGCCACCTGTGTGCTCCGGCCGACGCCACGCGGGTCGAAGCCGATCAGGTCGTACGAGTCCAACACGTCCTGCGGCAGTCCCGAGGCGGCGAGCACGGCCGGGAAGGTGAGCCCCGGGCCGCCGGGACCGCCCGGATTGGTCAGCAGCACGCCGCGGCGCTTCGACGGGTTGTCGCTCGCCAGCCGGGAGAGTGCGATGTCGATCCGCCGACCGTCCGGATCACGGTAGTCCAGCGGCACTTCGAGCGTCGAGCACTCAAGACGGGGCTCGGCGGCCTTCTCCGGGCAGGGACCCCACCGTAGGGAGTCCGGCGTCGCCGCGGCCGACGCTCCGGGTATCGCGGTCGTCGCCGCGGCCAGGGCGGTGGCCGCGAGGGCGAGGGACAGAGTTCTGCGCATCTGATGTTCTCCTGTGGGCGCTTGGTCCGTGGGCGGCGAGATCAAGTGTTCTCGCGGCGCCGCCACGCAGGCCATGACATTCGTCATCACTTCGCGGCGCGGGCGGTTCCGCCGATACGCGGACGCCGCCAGATCTGATCTGGCGGGCGCGCGGTCACGTCTAGCGCCTCAGTGGTGAGGGCGGACGAGGGAGGAGGCGGCGCGTATGCGACAGGGCGGCGCGGCGACGCCGCTGCGGGTCGCGGTCATCATCGGCAGCACCCGCGAGGGGCGGCTCGGTGACGTGATCGGGCGGTGGTTCGCCGAGCTGGCGGGCAAGCGGGACGAGCTGGACGTGGCGGTCGTCGATCTGGCCGAGTTCGACTTCCCCGTGCGCTACCCCGACCGGGCCACGGAGCCGATGACGGACTTCACGGCGGAGGTCGACCGCGCGGAGGCCTTCGTGGTGGTGACACCGGAGTACAACCGCTCGTTCCCCGCCTCCCTCAAGCAGGCCGTCGACTTCGCGTACGACGAGTGGCGGACGAAGCCGGTCGCCTTCGTCAGTTACGGCCACGGGTCGGGCGGGCTGTACGCGGTGGAGGGGCTGCGCACGGTCTTCACCGAGCTGCACACGGTGACCCTCCGGAACGCGGTGTCGATCAACCTCTTCGACTCCGGCGGCGACGACGTGCTCGACGTGGACGCGGCGACGGAGGAGCGCAGGGACCGCGACGCGAGCGTGCTGCTCGACCAGCTCGGGTGGTGGGGCCTGGGCCTCCGCGAGGCGCGGGCGGCCCGCCCGTACATCTGCTGATGAGTTTCGGGCTCCCCCGGAGTCATAAGGAAAACCGCCCCCCCGCGTTCCAGACCGACCAGAACGATCAAGAAGAACGACAAGGACTGATGATGAGTAATGATCTCGCGATCGAGACCACAGGGCTGGTGAAAGTCTTCGGCTCGAACCGAGCCGTGGACGGAGTCGATCTCGCCGTGCCGACGGGCACGGTCTACGGAGTGCTGGGTCCCAACGGCGCGGGCAAGACCACCGTCGTACGGATGCTGGCGACGCTGCTCCGCCCGGACGGCGGCGAGGCCCGCGTCTTCGGCAAGGACGTGGTGAAGGACGCCGAGTCGGTCCGCAGCCGGGTCGCGCTGACCGGGCAGTACGCGTCGGTGGACGAGGACCTGACCGGTTCGGAGAATCTGGTCCTGCTCGGCAGGCTCCTCGGGCACACCAAGCCCGACGCCCGGGACCGCGCGGGGCAGTTGCTGGACGCGTTCGGTCTTGACGAGGCGGCGGGCCGGCAGGTCAAGAACTACTCGGGCGGTATGCGGCGCCGTATCGACATCGCCGCGTCCATCCTGAACACCCCGGACCTGCTCTTCCTGGACGAGCCGACGACCGGCCTCGACCCGCGCAGCCGTAACCAGGTGTGGGACATCGTGCGGGCCGTGGTCTCACAGGGGACGACGGTGCTGCTGACGACGCAGTATCTGGACGAGGCCGACCAGTTGGCGTCCCGGATCGCGGTGATCGACCAGGGCAAGGTGATCGCCGAGGGCACCAAGGGCGACCTGAAGGCGTCGGTCGGCTCCGGCGCCGTCCATCTGCGGTTGCGCGAAGCCGCCCAACGGCCGGACGCCCAGCGGGTGCTGGCCGCCGCGCTGAGCGCGGACATCGTGCTGGACCCGGACCCGCTCGCGCTCACCGCCACGATCAGCGGCGGCGGCAGCGACCAGGGCGCGGCGGAGCAGGCCGGGCGGGCACTGGCGGAGCTGGCGCGCGCGGGGATCGTCGTGGACAACTTCTCCCTCGGCCAGCCCAGCCTGGACGAGGTGTTCCTCGCCCTCACCGACAAGAAGAAGCCGTCCGGGCAGTCCTCCGGGACCGCCGGCACCGAGACCACCGATGTGAAGGAGGGGGCGGCGGCATGACCACCGTAGCCACGAAGACCCAGGACCTGGACGACCTCGACCTCGCGACGCCCACCGCCGACGACCTCGCCGCGCTGCTCGTGAACAAGGAACGGCCACCGAGGCCCAGCGCGCTCTCGGCGTCGATGACCTTCGGCTGGCGGGCGATGCTGAAGATCAAGCATGTGCCCGAGCAGCTTTTCGACGTGACCGTCTTCCCGGTCATGATGGTCCTGATGTACGCGTATCTCTTCGGCGGTGCGCTGGCGGGGTCGGTCTCCGCGTACATCCAGTTCCTGCTGCCCGGCGTGATGGTGATGAGCGTCGTGATGATCACGATGTACTCGGGCGTCGCGGTCAACACCGATATCGCCAAGGGCGTCTTCGACCGCTTCCGCACCCTCCCGATCTGGCGCCCGGCCCCGATGGTCGGCTATCTGCTCGGCGACGTGATCCGCTACATGATCGCCTCGATCGTGATCCTCGGCGTGGGCCTGGCCATCGGATACCGCCCCGACGGCGGAGTCCTGGGCATCGCGGCGGGGGTGGCGCTGCTGCTCGTCTTCTCCTTCTCGTTCTCCTGGATCTGGACGATGTTCGGGCTGATGCTGCGCACGGAGAAGTCGGTGATGGGCGTCAGCATGATGGTGATCATGCCGCTGACGTTCCTGAGCAACGTCTTCGTCGACCCGAAGACGATGCCGGGCTGGCTCCAGGCCTTCGTCAACAACAGCCCGGTCTCCGAACTCGCCAGCGCGGTCCGCGAACTGATGGCGGGCAACTGGCCGACCCACGACATCGCGGTGACGCTGGGCTGGTCGGTGGGCCTGGTGCTCGTCTTTGGCACCTGGACGATGCGGCTCTACAACCGCAAGTGAGCAGGCGACCCCGACGGCCGGTGGCCTGCGACTCCCCGGGGGAGAACCGCGGGCCACGGGTGTTGACCTTCACCGAGGGGCAGGCTCCAGCATCGGTCGTGCCGGGCGAGGTGCCCGGTACGAGGAAGAAGGATGCCAGGGCGACCGGACGGGGGTGTTTCGCGGCATGGGGAGCACGGGTGAACTGACCATCGGCGCGTTCGCCCGCGCCTCCCGCCTGTCGCCGAAGGCGTTGCGTCTCTACGACGAGCTGGGGCTGTTGACTCCGGCGCGTGTGGACGGGACGACCGGCTACCGGTACTACACCGAGGCGCAGTTGGACCGCGCGCGGCTGGTGGCGTGGCTGCGCCGCGTCGGGATGCCGCTGGCCCGGATCGGCGAGGTCTGCGATCTGTGCGAGACGGATCCGCGGGCCGCCGGCCAGGACATCGGGGCGTACTGGGCGCGGGTGGAGACGGAGACCGCCATGCGCCGGGACCTGGTGACCTTCCTCGTTGGACAACTGTCGGGGAGACCGGCAGGGAAAGGCGTCGAAGAGATGTCCGAGATGAGGATGCGTTACGCGGCCGGGTCGGACCGAGGACTGGTCCGGCCGGTCAACCAGGACACGGCGTACGCCGGTTCGCGGCTGCTCGCGGTGGCGGACGGCTTCGGGGACGACGGTGCGCGGGCGAGCGGCGCTGCGGTTGACGCGCTGGTGGCGCTGGAGGAGTCGGTCCGGGGCGCGGATGTGCTCAACGGCCTTGCGGACGCGGTGGACCGGGTGAACCGGGCGGAGGCGCCGGGGACTCCGGGCGGCTCCGGGACGACGCTCACGGCGATGCTGTGGACCGGCTCCCGGCTGGCGCTCGTGCATGTCGGGGACACCCGCGCGTATCTGCTGCGGGGCGGCGAGGTCTCCCGTATCACGCACGACCACAGCCTCGTGCAGTCGATGGTCGACGCGGGGAGCCTCACCGCCGAGGAGGCGGTGTCCCATCCCCGACGGGCCATGCTGCTGCGCGCCCTCGACGGCAGCGAGGATCATGCCCGCCCCGATCTGCGGCTGCACGACATGGAGCCGGGCGACCGCTATCTGCTCTGCTCGGACGGCCTGTTCACGGCCGTAAGCCCCGAGGACATCCGGCGCGTGCTCCGTACGGCGGCACGGCCGGAGGACGCCGTGCGCGAGCTGATCGCGCTGGCCCTCGCGGCGGGCGGCCCGGACAACGTGGCCTGCGCGGTGGCCGACGCGCTCACGGACTGACGGCGACCCCGACGGGCACCGCTTCGCACGGGCCGCGATGACGGCATCACGGCGTCCGTACGGCTGCCGCTGCCGGCCGCCGGGTCGGTGGCGGTGGACGAGGTGCTCGGGCTGCCGGCGGGGCCGGGGATCAGAGGCGCCAGGTGAGGGTGGGGGTTTCGGCGGTGTCCGTGGTGTTGGGGTCTGCTGGTTCGGGGCGGTACGCGCAGGTTGAGCCCGTCGTCACCGACTTGCGGAGGTGCGCGGACAGTTCGGGGTGGAGGGCGTCGAGTTTGCGCAGGGTGTCGCGGATTCGGGCCGTGACCGTCTTACGGGCCCGCTCCGCCTCGTCGCCAAGACGCCGGGTGCGTCCGCCGAGACCGGCGGCGGTGCGGAGCTCGTCGAGGAGGGCCTGGCGTTCCCTGTCGTACGTGGCGGCGCGCGCGTCGTCGCCGTGTGCGCCCGCGCGATCTATGTCCTGGTCCAGTTGGTCGAGCCGTCGCCGGTAGGCGGCCTTGGCCTGTTCGTCCAGGACCGGGTCGCCGCCCATGGCGCGCGCCGCCATCGCCGTCTCGCCGCCGTCGGGGGCGAGCAGCCGGACGGCGGGGAAGTCCGTGCCCGGATGCGAGAGCAGCGTGTGCAGATCGCGCAGACCCTTCGCGTCCGGCACATGCACCGCCCGCCCGTCGAAGGCGAGCGCCCACACCGCCCCGTCCCGCCTGAACTCCGGGCCGGGCGGGGCAGGTTGGGCTTCATCGGGGTCGGTGACGGGGTGGGTGGGGTGGTGGGTGTCCGGCGCGCTCGCCACCTCCCTCTCCAGGTGCTCCAGCCCCATCGCCTTCGCCGCCCGCGACGTCTCCGCCCGCAGCGTCGCCTCCGCCGCCGCGTCCCCCGGCCCGCCGCGCGCCCGCAGCGTGTCCGCCAGCTCCACGCCCGCGCGCAGGGACCACGGTCTCGCCCCGAGACGTTCGGCTGACTCGCGCGCCGACGTGAACGCGGTCACCGCCGTGTCCCACCGCCCCTCCGCCGCGTCCAGCATGCCGAGCCACAGGTCGACCGGTCCGCTGATGTCGCACCCGTACAGCGCGACGAGCCATCGGCCGCTGTGGGCGCCGAGGTCGTCCCGCGCCGCCGCGATCAACCGGGGATCGCCCGTCGCGGCAGCCGTGTGCGCACGGAGCCGGAACAGCAGCGGCGCGAAGATCCGCGACACCGGCTCCGGCCGGTCCTCCAGCTCCCGCAGATGCCGCAGCGCCCGCTCCGTGTCCGCGCGTTCGATCGCGGCGATCCCGTCGAGCAGCACGGACAGCGGATAGCCCATGCCGCTGAGGCCGCGCGAGACGGTGTCGGCCTTCTCGTAACGACCCCGGATCATGTTCAGGGCCCAGAGCAGATGGGAGGCCAGATACTCGTACGGACCGTGCCCGTCGGCCGCTTCGACCGTGTCCGCGTACCACTTCTCGGCCTGCTCGAAGTCACCGCTGAGCGCGGCGACGATGCCCAGGTCGACAGCCTTGCCCAGCTCGTACCTGCGCTTGCCCGCCCGCTCGGCGAGGACCGCGTACGTCCGCAACTGGCTCACGAAGAGCGGGTCCCCCAGCTCCAGCAGCGTCACCCAGCGCATCGCCGCGGCGTGCACCTCCATGTCCAGGTTCTTCGTGCGGCGGGCGACGGCCGACATCTCGGCGGTGAGGGTGAGGCGCTCCTCGGAGGTGCCGAGTCCCCAGATCGTGTCGTGCCGCGCCCAGAGGGAGAAGGCGAGCGCCTCGTCGTCATCGTCCCTTCGGGCGAGATCGGTGGCCCGGACGGCGAGGTCCTGCGCCATCCGCTCACTCTCCCTGCCCTCGCTCCCCCCGCCCTCACTCTGACCTTCGCCGAACAGCGCGCGGTACGCCTCGTGCAGCAGCTCCGCCGCCTGCGGCCCCTGGCCGGGCAGGTCGTGCACCTGGTGGACCGTGAGCGCCACGCGGGTCAGCAGCTCCGGATCGCCCAGCTCACGCGCCGGTGTCACCGCGCGGTCGAAATACCGCCGGGCCTCGTCCTCCATGCCGTGGTGCCGCAGCTCGCCGGCGAGGTCGAGCGCGATCAGGACGGCGCGGCGCGGGTCGCCCTCCCCGGCGGTCTCCGCCACCTCCAGCGCGCGCCGGTAGTGACCGACGGCCTCCTCGCCCGCGAGCCTGCTCGACGCGTCCCGCGCGGCGGCGAGCAGCAGATCGATGCGGTGGTCGCGCTCCACGGTGTCACCGGCGAGATGGGCGTGCCGGGCCAGATCCGCGGGGAAGACCTTGCCGCCCAGCGCCGGTGCGGTGTCCAGGCCCCGTACGACCGCGCCGTGCAGCCGGGCCGCCTCCGCCTCCTCCAGGGAGTCGTAGAGCGTCTCTCGGACGAGGTCGTGCGCGAAGGCGAACCGCCCGCCCTCGCGCGTCACCACCAGCCGGGCGGAGACGGCCCGGTCCAGCAGCCGGTCCACATGCGGCACGGGCGCCGACGTGGCGGCGGCGAGCACCTGGCGGTGGAACTCCCGGCCCAGCACGCTCGCCGTGACCAGCAGGTCGCCGACCGGCTTCGGCAGCATCGACAGCCGCCGCCGCACGGCCTCGCGCACGCCGGGGGCGATCGTGCTCACCGGGCTGCCGCCGTGCCACAGGCGGGCGGTCTGCTCCACGAAGAACGGATTGCCGCCCGTACGGCTGTGCACCTCGTCCACCAGGGCGGGCTCGGGCTCCCGCCCGGTGGTCAGCGCGAGGAGCGCGCCCACGTCGTCCCTGTCGAGCCCGGTCAGCGTGACGGCCGTGGTGGCGCGGGCGACGAGCGGGAGGATGAGCTGCTGGAGCGGGTGGCCGGGCGCCTCCACCTCCACGTCGCGGTACGTCCCGATGAGCAGCAGCCGCTCGAACCAGGCGTGCTGGGCGGCGAATTCGAGGAGCTTGAGCGACGCGGTGTCCGCCCAGTGCAGGTCGTCCACGACCACCACGACCGGCCGGTCCTGGGAGACCGTGACGAGGGCGGTCGTCACCGCGTCGTACACGGAGAAGGCGTCCTTGGCCTCGTCGTCCCTCGCGGCCTCACCGAGCAGCACCGTGAGCCGGCCGCCCGCCGCCTGCCCGGCCTTCGCCCACTCCGCCTCGTCCAGGCCGCGCCGCATGCCCCGCACGACCTGCACCCACGGCCAGTACCCCGGAGCGCTGCCTTCCCAGCAGGAGCCGCCCAGCACGAGTGCCCCGCGCTGTCTGGCCTCCCGGGCGGCGGCCGTGACCAGCGTGGTCTTTCCGATGCCCGCCTCGCCCGCGACCAGCACGAGACCCCCGTGGCTGTCCGTCGCCCGGCCGATCTCCGCGCGAAGGACGCCTGCGGGGTGGTCACGCCCGATCAGTGCAGGGGTCATGCCCAAAACCATAGAAGGCACCACTGACAATCGGCATGCGAGAACTCCCCCCGCGACGCGAGCGGGCCCGCGGCCACCGAAGTGACCGCGGGCCCGCCACGTAGACCGATCAGGCGGCCGGGAACAGCGTGCCCAGCTTCTGGGCGACCGCGGGGTCGCCCTCTATCTTGAGCCGGCCGGCCGTGAACTCCTGCGTCCCGTCCGTGGTCCCCGACTGGATGGACTTCAGGGTGTCCGAGTCCAGCACGAGCGTGGCGTTGGCGTCCGGGTTCTCCCCCTCTTGCAGCGAGCAGGTTCCGTCCTTCACGGTCAACGAGAAGTGCTTGCTCTCGTCGGTCACGTTGAAGCCGAAGGTGAGGTCCAGACCGGCGGCGGCAGCCGAGTCGAACCTCGCGGCGAGAGCCTGCATGGTGTTGTCGGAAGTGCTCAAGGGTCTCTCCATCGTTCAAGCGAGCGTGGTCGAGGTCCATTCAACCCCCCACGACGGACCGCTTGAGGCAGCTTCAGGGAAACATTCGGAACGTTTGCGCGCGTGTCGTGACGATGCACAGAACGGTCCTGACCGGCTACGTGATCCGGTCCAGAAAAACCGCGCGTTTGTAGTAGAGGTACGTGTCAACTCCCCTGCTGCTGACCGGACTTGGCATACCGCGCGAGCATGCCGCCGGTCGCCGCGGGACCGGCGGTGAAAACGTACTTCTCGCTGTCGTCCAGCCGTTGCCCGGTGGCCGCGTCGACGACCACGGGCTCGACCTCCGTGCCCGTCGCCGCGTCGACCAGGACCATGGTCCGTTCCTCGGCCGGCAGTCGCGAATTGCCCCACGCGGCGAGGGCGACGAGGACCGGTCGCAGCGAGCGGCCGAGGTCCGTGAGGACGTACTCGTAGCGCGTCGGGCCCTGTTGATACGGGCGGCGCTCCAACAGCCCGTCGGCGACAAGGGTCTTGAGCCGGGTGGTGAGCATGCTGGAGGAGATGCCGAGGCTCTCCTGGAACTGGTCGAAGCGCGTATAGCCGTCGAACGCGTCATGAAGGATCAGCAGCGTCCACCATTCGCCCACCTGCCGCACGGTGGTGGACAGCGGACATGTCCGGTCCTCCAGCCGCATCCGGTTCCCTCGCCCCGCCATGTGTCCCGCCCCGTCCGCTCGCCCGTCCAGTTACTGCTAAAGTCGAAGTTACTCACTTCAATTTTAGCACCGAGGGAGCCGAAGACCCATGCCCGCGATCCCTGGCAGCCCCGCAGTCCCCGCTGTCCCCGACGTCGTCACCCGCTATCTGGCCGCCCACGGGGACCGCGACGTCCCGGCCGCACTCGCGACCATGCACGAGGATGCCACCGTCACCGACGAGGGCTCGACGCACACCGGCTCGGCCGAGATCGGGCGCTGGCTCGAAACCGCGGCGAGCGAGTACACGTACACCACGGAAATCGTCGCGGCCGAGAGCGAGGACGACGCGCACCACACCGTCACCCACCGCTTGGAGGGGAACTTCCCCGGCGGGCGCGTCGACCTCCGCTTCCGGTTCACCCTGCGCGACGGTCTGATCGAGGACCTGACCATCGCACCGTAACTCCGCCCGGCCCGCGGGCCGTTCGCCGGAGTCGTTCGCCCGGATCATTCGCCCCGAGCCGTTCGTCCGGATCACTCGCCGCGGACGACGACCACCGGAACCTTCGCGTGCTGCGTGACATGCAGGCTCACGGAGCCGAGCAGCGCCGCCTTGAACCCGCTGTAACCACGGTCGCCGACCACGAGCAGTTCGGCGCCCTCCGCGCGGGCGAGCAGTGCCTGGGCGGCGTGTGCGGCGACGACCTGCCGGTCCACGGCCGCCGCGCCCTCCTTACCGAGGGCGGACTCCAGCGTCTCGTCCAGGGTCTGGGCCGCCAGCTTCTCCGGGTCGAACTCCGGCGGAATGCCGGGCGCCATCGTCGCCCACGCCGCCGCCGGGTACTCCCAGCCGATCGCGGCCTCCACCGTGTCGCCGGTGAGTCCGGCCTGCCGTACGGCCCAGTGCAGCGCCTTCACCGAAGAAGCCGACCCGTCGACTCCCACCACTATCCTGCCCATCACACACCTCGATCAGTTGAATCTTGTACCAGCGATGCGGACAACCTCCGGTGTCACCCGGCTATTCCGGCGCGCCGGTGGAAATTCCTTACCGCGCCCGCCGGAAAGGGCGGAGACTCGCCTCATGGCTGACATGGGGTCTTTCCGGCAAGCGGTCATCGCGTGGGCGGCCGGCGGCCCCGGCGGACCCGCGCGCGAACTGGCCGCGCGACTATCCGTCCGGGCGGCGGTCCTGCTCGAAGGCCCGAGCGACGCCGCCGCGGTCGACGCGCTGGCCACGCGCCGCGGCCGGGACCTGGCGGCCGAAGGGATCTGCGTGCTCCCGATGGGCGGCGCGATGAGCGTCGGCCGCTTCGCGGGACTCCTCGGCCCACCCGGCCTCGACCTGCGCCTCACCGGCCTGTGCGACGAGGCGGAACGCCGCTTCTACACGGCGGGCCTGGAGCGGGCCGGTGCGACGCGGCAGGAGTTCTTCGTCTGCATGGCGGACCTGGAGGACGAACTCATCCGTGCGCTGGGTGTGGCGCGGGTCGCGGAGCTGGTACGGGCGGAGGGTGACGTACGCGCCCTGCAGACGTTCCTGCGCCAGCCCGCGCAGCAGGGACGCCCGGCGGACCAGCAGTTGAGGCGCTTCCTCGGTACGAAGAAGGGCCGCAAGATCCACTACGGCCGCGTCCTCGTGGAAGCCCTGGACCCCGACCGCACCCCCGCCCCGCTGGACGACCTGCTGACCGGCCTGTGACGCCCGGAGCACGGCATCTGAACGCCCGTTCTGAACCAACGTTCTGAACGGACGTTCAAACCTGTTGTACGGTGTCGCCCATGGGACACCGTGAAAAGCTGATGGCCGGGGCCAGGCGCTGCCTGGAGGAACGCGGGTACGCGCACACCACCTCGCGCGACATCGCCGCAGCCGCCAACGCGCCGCTCGGCACGATCAATTACCACTACGGTTCCAAAGAGGCGCTGCTCAACGCGGCGATGCTGGAGTCGATCAACGAGTGGGGCGCCAAGGTCCAGGAGCCCCCGAGCGACCCCCTGGGCGAGACACCGGGCTCCGTCGGGGAGCGGCTCGAAGCCATGTGGGCGCGCGTCATCGCGTCCCAGACCACCCACCGGCCGCTCCTCGTCGCCGCGGCCGAGGCTCTCGCGCAGGCCGAGCGGACGCCCGAGGTCCGGGCGCAGATCGCGGAGGCGTACGAGCGCGCCCGGCCCCGGCTCGCCGCCGACCTGCACGGCATCGCCGACGCCGAGGAGCCCGGGACCGCCCGCGCTGTCGGCTCCGTGCACATGGCGCTCGTCGCCGGGCTCACGCAGCAGTGGCTCATCGACCCCGAACACGCGCCGTCGGCGAGTGAGATCGCCACCGGCCTGCGGGCGATCGCCCGGAGCCTCGACGCCGACGCTGACACCGGCGCCGACGCTGACGCCTGAACGGACGGAAATGCGGCGGCCATTCACCCATCTCCATGTGCACACGCAGTACTCGTTGCTGGATGGTGCGGCGCGGTTGGGGGACATGTTCAAGGCGTGCGATGAGATGGGGATGTCTCATATCGCGAT
>NZ_JBHXRX010000063.1:32081-51120 GCF_042714995.1 Streptomyces sp. NPDC058665 | reverse complement strand
TGCACACCTACAACTACCATCGCGGCCACACCGCACTCGGAGGCAAGCCACCCATCACCCGCGTCAACAACCCTGCGAGTCAATACACCTAGGGCTGGGCTTCGAGAGGTTCGCACCTGTCCGCGCCCTCTCAACCAGCCTCAGGCCGACGGAGATCTCGCACCGCGGCAGCACCGGCCGGCCGCGGCGCGCCCCGCTACTTGTCGATGTCGCCGACGACGAAGAAGAGCGAGCCGAGGATCGCCACCATGTCGGCGACCAGGGTGCCAGGCAGCAGCTCGGTCAGGGCCTGGATGTTGTTGAAGGACGCCGAGCGCAGCTTCAGCCGGTACGGGGTCTTCTCGCCCTTCGACACCAGGTAGTAGCCGTTGATGCCGAGCGGATTCTCGGTCCAGGCGTACGTGTGTCCCTCCGGCGCCTTGAGGACCTTGGGCAGCCGCTGGTTGACCGGACCGGGCTCCAGGCCGGCGATGCGGTCCAGGCACGCGTCCGCGAGGTCGAGCGAGTTGTGGGTCTGGCCCAGCAGACACTCGAAGCGGGCCAGGCAGTCGCCCTCCTCGCGGGTGACGACCTTCAGCGTGTCCTGGAGTTCGCCGTACGCGAGGTACGGCTCGTCGCGGCGCAGGTCGAAGTCGACGCCCGAGGCCCGCGCGATCGGCCCCGAAACCCCGTACGCGTGCACGGTCTTCGCCGCCAGGACCCCCACGCCACGGGTGCGGCCCCGGAAGATCTCGTTGCCGAGGACCAGCCTGTCGTAGACGTCCATCCGCGAACGGACCTGGGCGACCGCGTGCCTGGCGCGGTCCAGCCAGCCCGCGGGCAGGTCCTCCTTGAGACCCCCGACCCGGTTGAACATGAAGTGCATCCGGCCGCCGGAGATCTCCTCCATGACGGCCTGCAGCTCCTCGCGCTCCCGGAAGGCATGGAACACCGGGGTGATCCCGCCCAGTTCGAGGGGGTAGGAGCCGAGGAACATCAGATGGTTGAGCATCCGGTTCAGCTCGGCGAGCAGGGTCCGGGTCCAGACGGCGCGCTGCGGCACCTCCATGCCGAGCATCCGCTCGACGGCCATCACCACACCCAGCTCGTTGGCGAACGCCGACAGCCAGTCGTGGCGGTTGGCGAGCATGATGATCTGGCGGTAGTCCCGCGCCTCGAACAGCTTCTCGGCGCCCCGGTGCATGTACCCGATGACCGGCTCGGCCTCCCGGATCACCTCGCCGTCGAGTACCAGCCGCAGTCGGAGCACACCGTGCGTCGAGGGGTGCTGGGGCCCGATGTTGAGCACCATGTCCGTGCTCTCGGCCGCGCCGCCGATGCCGACCGTCGTCGTGCGGGTGGTCTCCGTCATGCGGGCCAGTCTCTCAGAGCCGTACCGACCGGAAGCATCAGCCAGCCGAAGTCCCCGAGACCGCCCCGCGCGGTCAGTTCGGCGGCCTCGCCGGCGGTGGCGAGCGCGCGTACGTAGGAGGCGGGGTCGGTCGTGGCGAGAGAGAGCGGCGGGCGCTCACCGCTGACGCCGAGGCGGTGCAGGGCCTCACGCTGGCTCAGTACGAAGGCCGCCGCGCCTCCCGGGCTTGCGGCCGCCGCGCACGCGTCCAGTGCGACATGGGCGGTGATGTCGCGGGTGCCGTCCGGTACCGGCCGTACCTCGCGGCCGTCCCGGAAGCCGGACAGCGTCCCGAACAGCGGCCGGTCGCCGCGTACGTGTGCGTAGTCGACGGCCACCGCGAGCCCCCGGTCCAGCGTCGCCACGGCGGCGGCCCACGCCTCGTCACGAGTGCGGCCGATCTCCGCCCGCGCGCCCGGCCCGTCCATCGGCCACCAGCGCGCCAGCCACCGCGCGTCCGGTCCTACGACCGCGTCGCCGGGCCGCTCCGTGCCGTCGGGGCCCACCAGGACGTACCGCACCGTCCCGTCGGGCCCCACCTCGGCGACGTCCACGGGCACGTTGTCCAGCCACTCGTTGGCGAACAGCAGCCCCCGCACCCCGGTCGGCGGCCTGTCGGTCCACTCGACGCGCGGATCGAGTCCCGGCGGTCGCGCGGCCAGTTCGACGGCGTACGGCCGTACGGCCAGCCCGTCCGGTACGGCGGCGAGGACAGCGGTCAGCAGTTCTCCGCGCCCCGCGCCCATGTCGACCAGGGCGATCTCGTCGGTCTCCAGCGCGTCGGCGGTCACCGCCAGAAGCTTCGCGACGGCCGACGCGAAGAGCGGTGAGGCGTGCACAGAGGTGCGGAAGTGCCCGGCGGGCCCCTCAGGGCGCCGGTAGAAGCCCTCCGGGCCGTACAGGGCGCTCTCCATCGCCGCGGCCCATCCGCGGGCCTCCACGCCCCACGGAGCCCTCACGGCTCCGTGGCGCTTACACGTCTCATCCGTCACGGGCCCAGTCTCCACCTTGGGGAGTACTCCCCGGCCGACCGGATCGGCCCTCCGGTTGACCCTTCTACCTTTGTGGCTTCCCTACGCTGGGTTACGTGCAGCGTCTCTATGACTTTCTCCGTAGACACCCGACGGGCGTCGACAGCTTCTGGGCTGTGGTGCTCTTCGGGTTTTCCATGCTGTGGGTGGTCGTGCAGGCGGGTGTCGGCGCCGAGCCGAAGGCCGTAGCCGCGGTGATCGTTTTGCTGCTGTCCCTGAGCGTCGCGCTGCGCCGACGCCATCCGGAGAAGATGCTGCTGCTCGTGGCCGGTCTGGGGGTGGGCCAGCTGCTGACCGGCGTGCGGCCCAATCCGGCCAACTTCGCCATGCTGGCGCTCATCTACACGGTCGCCGCACGGGGCGGCCCGCGCTGGGCCACTCAGCTGGCGCTGATCGGCGGCCTCGCCGCGGCGCCGCTGGCCCAGCTTCGCTGGCCCGCGAGCGAGGAGAGCGCCGGCGGGCAGTTCTTCCTCACCGTCGTGCTGGCGCTGCCCTTCGCACTCGCCTGGGTGCTGGGCGACTCCGTCCGTACCCGCCGCGCGTACTTCGCCCAGCTGGAGGAGCGCGCGACCCGGCTGGAGAAGGAGCGGGAGGCGCAGGCCAAGGTCGCGGTCGCCGCCGAGCGCGCGCGGATCGCCCGCGAGCTGCACGACGTCGTCGCGCACAACGTCTCGGTGATGGTTGTCCAGGCCGACGGCGCCGCGTACGTCCTGGACACCGCGCCCGAACAGGCCAGGCAGGCCCTGGAGACCATCTCTGGCACCGGGCGGCAGGCACTGGCCGAGATGCGCCGGCTGCTCGGTGTGCTGCGGACCGGCGACGTCAAGGAGAGCGGCGAGTACGTGCCGCAGCCCGACGTCCAGCAGATAGAGGACCTGGTCGAGCAGGTGCGGTCGGCGGGGCTGACCGTGGACTTCAAGGTCGAGGGCACCCCCCGGTCGCTGCCGAGCGGCGTGGAGCTCACCGCGTACCGGATCGTGCAGGAAGCGCTGACGAACAGCCGCAAGCACGGCGGACCCGATGTGGGAGCCAGCGTCCGTCTGGTCTACTTCGACGACGGGCTCGGACTCCTGGTCGAGGACGACGGGCGCGGCGCGGGCCACGATCTGTACGTGGACGGTGGCGCGGACGGCCGGGGGCACGGCCTCATCGGGATGCGGGAGCGCGTCGGCATGGTCGGCGGCACGCTCGACGCGGGGCCGCGGCCGGGGGGCGGCTTCCGGATCAGCGCGCTGCTTCCGTTGAAGCCCGTGCACTGAACCCCTCCGAACCGAACCTCCGAACACTCACCGACCGCCCGCCCTCCTACGGAGAAGGAACCCCGCCGATGTCGATCCGCGTGATGCTCGTCGACGACCAGGTGCTGCTGCGCACCGGTTTTCGTATGGTGCTGGCCGCACAGCCGGACATGGAGGTCGTCGCGGAGGCGGGCGACGGCGCGGAGGCGATCGAGAATCTGCGCGCCACCACCGTGGACGTCGTCCTCATGGACGTACGCATGCCACGGCTGGACGGTGTGGAGGCGACTCGGCGCATCTGCGCGGAGCCCGGCGCGCCCAAGGTGCTCATCCTGACGACGTTCGACCTCGACGAGTACGCCTTCTCCGGGCTCAAGGCGGGCGCCAGCGGCTTCATGCTCAAGGACGTGCCGCCGTCCGAGCTGCTGAGCGCGATCCGCGCGGTGCACAGCGGTGACGCGGTCGTCGCGCCGTCCACGACCCGGCGGCTGCTCGACCGCTTCTCGGCCATGCTGCCGAGCGGCCGGGAGAGCGCCGCGGCCACCGGCGCGCTGGAGAGGCTGACCGGCCGCGAGCGCGAGGTCATGCTGCTGGTCGCCCAGGGCCTGTCGAACGGCGAGATCGCCGCCCGGCTGGTCCTCTCCGAGGCGACGGTGAAGACCCATGTCGGCCGCATCCTCACCAAGCTCGGCCTGCGCGACCGGGTGCAGGTCGTGGTGCTCGCGTACGAGTCGGGGCTGGTACGCGCCGGAGGCGGCGCCGTCTGAAGTCCGGCGAGCGCATCCGTACGGACGGCGTGACGATCCCTCAGGTCGCCGGCAGCATCGCCGCGTCGGCGGGGCCGCGGCTCGGCCCGAACGCCGACAGCCGTCAGCGCAGCACACCCTCCAGGAAGTCGCTGCCGAGCCGGGCCACGAGGGTCACGTCCAGTTGGTGCAGCACATAGCGGCCACGGCGGCGGGTCGTCAGCAGGCCCGCCTTGCGTATCACGGAGAGATGCCGGGACACCTCCGGCGCCGTTATCCCGTACGTGTCGGCCAGCTCGCTCGTCGAATACGCGCCCCGCGCGAGGCTCCGGCACAGCCGCATCCGCATGGGATGCGCGACCGCCTCAAGGCGCAGCTTGACCGTCTCCACGGAAGGCGCGCCGCCCGACGGCTCCGGACTGCCCACCGGGTACTGCACGACCGGCTGCCAGCCGGGCGCGTGCAGCGCGAGCAGGTGCGGCCACCCGAAGGCGGTCGGCAGGAAGGTCAGGCCCGATCCGGCGGCGCTTGTGCGGCCCGACGTGAGCTTGTCCACGACGACGGCGGTGCCCTGCTCCGTCTCTTCCAGGCTCACGGCGGCCGAGACGGCGGCGACGGCTTCCGCGAGTCCCTTGCGCCGCAGCAGGTCGGTCTTGTGCCGGGCGTCGGCAGCCAGTTGGACCCGGACCCGCTGCCAGGTCTCGGCGAAGAACGCCTGGTCGCAGTCTTCCATCAGCCGCCGTATCCATGCCCGGACGGCGGGCGGATCGGTCAGCATGCGCCGTACGAAGGCGGACCGGCGCGGTCCGCGCGCCGCGGCCAGCTCCAGCGCGCGCTCCCGCGTGGGGGCGTCCACCAGCGGGGACGGGGCGCCCGCGCCGTACTGACTGGCGCAGCAGATCTCCAGCGCCGCCGCCACATACTGCTCGTCGGGCATCGTGTCGAGGTCGTCCAGCTCCTCGGCCAGCGTCTCGCGGGGGCGGGGAGGCAGCAGGATGTCGGAGCGGGCGGACCGCCACAGGAAGTCCGCCTCGTGCAGCCGGTCGGCCAGTTCGGGCTTGAGCCCGGCGGAGGTGGACGTGATCCAGGCGTGGAGCCGGGCGTGGTGTCCGGGCTCGGACAGTGCGTGAAGGGCCGCGGCCAGCTCGGCGAGCGGGGACGGTCCGAAGACGATCCGTTCGTGGGGCAGCCCGGTGATGTCGATGGTCACGCTCATGCACCCATGCTGCATGCCACCACTGACAGCGCGGCGCACGATTGACGGCGCCCGTCAATCGGCGGGCCGGTCCCTCGCCTCCGCTGTTGCTTCAGCCTCCGCCTTCACGCGGGTCATGAACTCCCGTACGGCCTGCCGGACGTCGTCCGCCGTCCACTCCAGCCCGGCCCCGGCGACCGTCACCTCCGTCACCGAGACGCCCGGCGGGCCGGAGCCCGAGTCGAACCAGCGGCGGAAGAGCGACACTCCCGTCTCCTCGGCCTGCCGCACGGCCGCCTCGTTCAGCACCCGGGCGTCGTACGGGAGCCAGACCTGGAACTGGTGGGTGTGCGGCTGCTGCGGATGCACCCGGAACCACGGCGCGGCGGACACCGCTCCCGATCCGACTCCCGATCCGGCTCCCGGTCCTCGCGACGGCTCCGCGAGCCCTTCCGCCAGCGCCGCCGCGACCACGCGCGCGTGCGCGACGTACGACGGCAGCCGTGGCAGCTCCCGCTCCAGCCCCAGCAGCGCGGACAGCGCCGCCGGATACTGCTGGAAGACCTGTCCTCCGTACCGATGCCGCCACACCCGCGCCTCCTCGACCAGCGTCGAGGACCCCACGAGCATCGCTCCGGACATCGCGCCCAGAGACTTGTAGAAGGACACGTACACGCTGTCCGCGAGCCCCGCGATCTCCTCCAGCGGGCGGCCGAAATGCGTCACGCTCTCCCACAGCCGCGCCCCGTCGAAGTGCACCACCGCGTCGCGCTCACGCGCCGCCGCCACGACGGCGACGAGATCGTCCCACGTCGGCAGTACGAACCCGGCGTCGCGCAGCGGCAGTTCCAGCATCAGCGTGCCGAACGGCTCGTCCGTGGCCTCGATCTCCTCGGCCGTGGGCAGCCGGGGCTCGGACGTCGGATGGGTCGTCCGCAAGCCGCTCACGACCGACAGGGCGCCGCCCTCGTGCACCTCCGGGTGCGCCATCGGATGAAGGGCCACGGTCGCGTTGCCGGTGCGGCCCGCCCAGCAACGCAGTGCCACCTGCTGCGCCATGGTGCCCGTCGGGAAGAACGCGGCGGCCGGGAAACCGAGGAGGGCCGCCACCCGGCTCTCCAGCTCGGCGACGACCCCGTTCCCGTACACGTCGGCCCACTCGTCGAGGTCGTAGACCGACGACGCGTCGGCCGCGAGCGCGGCCAGCTGTTCGCCGACGGGCCGGTCGGCGTGGCCGCGCCAGAGGATCCGTCCGGAGGCATGCCAGGCGGCCAGCCGCCGCCGTCGTTCGTCCTGTTCGCTCGTCTCTCCCATGGTGGGATCATCGTCCACCGGGCGCGGTCCGCCCAGTGCTTTTAGTACTGCCGCCCGCACCCTGTGGACAGTCGGGGAATGCCGCGAAACGCTGGCGTAGCATGGCGAGAAATCGTCCGGTACCCGTCGCGGACTGGAACGGAAGGCCCCGCCGCGTGAACGCATCAGCAGTCCCCCTCGATCCTCGTGACCCGAGGGACAGGCCCGCCCGGCTCACGGTCGGAGTCGTCGGTTCCGGGCGCGTCGGGCCGGCGCTGGCCGCAGCTCTCCGGCTCGCCGGACACCGCCCGGTCGCCGCGTCGGGCGTCTCCGACGCCTCCGTACGGAGGGCGGCCGTCCTGCTGCCCGAGGTGCCCCTCGTGACGCCCGCCGAAGTGCTCGCCCGCGCGGAGCTGGTGCTGCTGACGGTCCCGGACGACGCCCTTCCCGGTCTGGTCGAAGGTCTGGCCGAGACCGGAGCCGTCCGTCCGGGACAGCTGCTGGTCCACACGTCGGGGAGGTACGGCACGAAGGTGCTCCTCCCCGCGCTGCACGCGGGCGCGCTGCCGCTCGCGCTCCACCCCGCGATGACGTTCACGGGAACCTCCGTGGACGTCCAGCGGCTCGCGGGCTGCTCCTTCGGAGTCACCGCCCCCGACGAACTGCGCCTGGCCGCCGAGGCATTGGTCATCGAGATGGGCGGCGAGCCCGAGTGGGTCGAGGAGGACGCCCGCCCGCTCTACCACGCGGCCCTGGCCCTCGGCGCGAACCACCTGGTCACCCTCGTCGCCCAGGCGATGGAGCTGCTGGGCAAGGCGGGCGTCGAGGCGCCGGACAGGATGCTCGGCCCGCTCCTCGGCGCCGCCCTCGACAATGCCCTGCGCTCCGGCGACGCGGCGCTCACCGGCCCCGTGGCGCGCGGCGACGCGGGCACGGTCGCCGCGCATGTCGCCGAGCTGCGCGAGCACGCGCCCGCCGCCGTGCCCGGCTATCTGGCGATGGCCCGTACGACGGCCGACCGGGCGCTCGCCCACGGCCTGCTCAAGCCGGAGCTGGCCGAGGACCTGCTGGACGTCCTCGCCGACGGCGATCGCGGGCCGGGGAGCGAGCGATGAGCCTCGAACTGGCCTCCACGCGCGCGGAGCTGGACGCTCTGCTCGCCCGGCACGGCACCGCGCGGGCAGCCGCACCGGAGGAAGCCCCCTCCGCCCGTACCGCCGTCGTCATGACCATGGGCGCTCTCCACGACGGCCACGCCGCACTCGTACGCGCCGCCCGCCGGCACATCGGCCCGGCCGGCTTCGTCGTCGTCACCCTCTTCGTCAACCCGCTCCAGTTCGGCGCCAACGAGGACCTGGACCGCTATCCCCGGACCCTCGAATCGGACCTGAAGACGGCCGAGGCGGCAGGCGCCGACGCCGTGTTCGCGCCGTCCGCCGACGAGGTCTACCCGGGCGGCACACCCCAGGTGCGCATCTCCGCCGGACCCATGGGAGAGCGCCTCGAAGGCGCCGTACGGCCCGGACACTTCGACGGCATGCTCACGGTCGTCGCGAAGCTGCTGCATCTCACCCGCCCCGACGTCGCCTTCTACGGACAGAAGGACGCCCAGCAGCTCGCGCTGATCCGGCGGATGGCCCGTGACCTGAACTTCCCGGTCGAGATCGTCGGCGTGCCGACGGTCCGCGAGGACGACGGGCTGGCGCTCTCCAGCCGTAACCGTTACCTCTCCGCCGCCGAGCGCCGGACCGCCCTCGCGCTCTCCCGCGCGCTCTTCGCCGCGAGCGACCGCCTCGGTGCCCAGCACGCGCTGCGCGCCCGCGCGGACTCGGCGCCCACGTCCACGGCCCGCGCGGCTGCCCTCTCCGCGCTCGGCGAGGCCCGCGCCGCCGCCGACAGCCACGCCGTGGCCCACGCGGCGTCCCGTACGCCGCAGACGGCCTGTGGCGCGCACGCCGTACGGTCGGCGGCCCGCGTCGTCCTCGACCAGGCGGTCAGGGACAGCGCGTCCTTCACGCTCGACTACCTCGCCCTCGTGGACCCTGCGGACTTCACCGAGGTCCCGGACGACCACACCGGCGACGCGATCCTCGCCGTGGCCGCGCGGGTCGGCGCGACGCGGCTGATCGACAACATCCCCCTGACGTTCGGAGCTTCCCAGTGACCGCCGAGTCCGCACGGGAGCCGAGGCCCGCCCGCCCGGCCGGTATCCAGCTCACCGCGCCCGTGCCCGGCTGGGCCCTCGACGCCGACGTGGTCGTGGTCGGCTCGGGCGTCGCCGGGCTCACCACGGCCCTGCGCTGCACGGCTGCCGGGCTCAGGACGGTCGTCGTCACCAAGGCGCGCCTCGACGACGGCTCCACCCGCTGGGCGCAGGGCGGCATCGCGGCGGCACTCGGTGAGGGCGACACCCCCGAGCAGCACCTGAGCGACACGCTCGTGGCGGGCGCCGGTCTCTGCGACGAGGCGGCCGTACGAACCCTGGTCACCGAAGGGCCCGACGCCGTCCGTCGGCTGATCGGGACGGGCGCGCGGTTCGACACGTCGGCGGCCGGTGATCTCCAGCTGACGCGGGAGGGCGGCCACCACCGCCGCCGTATCGCCCACGCGGGCGGCGACGCGACAGGAGCGGAGATCTCCCGCGCCCTGGTGGACGCGGTACGCGAAGCGTCCCTGCGTACCGTCGAGAACGCGCTGGTCCTCGACCTCCTTAAGGATGAGCACGGCAACACCTCAGGTGTCACCCTCCATGTGATGGGCGAGGGACAGCACGACGGTGTCGGCGCCGTCCGCGCCCCCGCCGTCGTCCTGGCCACCGGCGGCATGGGCCAGGTCTTCTCGGCGACCACGAACCCCGCCGTCTCCACCGGCGACGGCGTGGCACTCGCGCTGCGCGCCGGGGCGGAGGTCTCCGACCTCGAATTCGTGCAGTTCCACCCGACGGTGCTCTTCCTCGGCGCCGGATCGGAGGGCCAGCAGCCGCTGGTGTCCGAGGCGGTACGGGGCGAGGGCGCCCATCTCGTGGACGCCGACGGCGTCCGCTTCATGCTCGACCAGCACGAACTGGCCGAGCTGGCGCCCCGCGACATCGTCGCCAAGGCCATCATGCGCCGCATGCGCGAGCAGGGCGCCGACCACATGTATCTGGACGCCAGGCACTTCGGCGCGGAGATGTGGGCGACCCGCTTCCCCACGATCCTCGCCGCCTGCCGGTCGCACGGCATCGACCCGGTCACCGAGCCGGTCCCGGTCGCGCCCGCCGCGCACTACGCGTCCGGCGGCGTCCGCACGGACCTGCGTGGCCGTACGACCGTGCCGGGCCTCTATGCCTGCGGCGAGGTGGCCTGCACGGGTGTCCACGGCGCCAACCGGCTGGCGTCCAACTCGCTTCTCGAAGGGCTGGTGTTCGCCGAGCGCATCGCGGCGGACATCGCCGCGGTCGCGGCGGCCCCCCGCCCCGCGACCCCAGCCGCCCAGCCCGCCACCAGCACCGCCACCGCCGATTCCGCCGCTCTCCTCCCGCTCATCGCCCCCGAGGCGCGCCTCACGATCCAGCGGATCATGTCCGAGGGCGCGAGCGTCCTCAGGTCCGCGACGAGCCTGGGCGTGGCCGCGGAAGCCCTGGAGGCCGTCTACCAGGACGCCCTGCGCCCGGCCGACCCGGCGGAACCCGGAAAGCCCGCCCAGCCGGGCGTCGAGTCGTGGGAGACCTCCAACCTCCTCTGTGTCGCCCGCGTCCTCGTGGCCGCCGCCCTGGAGCGCGAGGAGACCCGCGGCTGCCACTGGCGCGAGGACTTCCCCGAGCGGGACGAAACCGACTGGCACCGCCATCTCGTCGTACGCCTCGGCACGGGCCGCGCCTTGGAGCTGAGCCGGACCGACACCCCCGCGTTTCCCGCCGTACACCCCGTAGATCTCTCCGTCCCCAGGGAGCCGTCACCGTGAGCACGCCCGAAGACAGTCCGCGCCCCGAGGCCGTGGACGTACCGCTCATCCAGATCGGCGCCCCGGCGTCCGCCGCAGGGGGCTGCGGCGACGGCTGCGGCTGTTCGGACGGTGAGGACTCCCCGGAGTGCGGGCTCGATCCCGCGCTCGCCGAGCTGCTGGCCGAGGCCGGACTCGACCCCGTCCAGGTCGAGGACATCGCCCACGTCGCCATCGGTGAGGACCTCGACCACGGCCTGGACGTGACGAGCGTGGCGACCGTCCCCGCCGACGCCGTCGCCACCGGCGACTTCACGGCCCGCAAGAGCGGCACGGTCGCCGGGCTGCGCGTCGCCGAGGCCGTCCTGTCCATCGTCTGTACGGAGGACTTCGAGGTCGAGCGGCACGTCGAGGACGGCGCCCGCGTCGAAGCCGGCGACACGCTCCTCAGCGTCACCACCCGCACCCGCGACCTGCTCACGGGGGAGCGCAGCGCGCTCAACCTCCTGTGCAGGCTCTCCGGTATCGCGACGGCCACGCGCGCGTGGGCCGACGCCCTCGAAGGCACCGGCGCGAAGGTGCGCGACACCCGTAAGACGACGCCGGGCCTGCGCGCCCTGGAGAAGTACGCCGTGCGCTGCGGCGGCGGTGTCAACCACCGGATGTCGCTGTCCGACGCGGCGCTCGTCAAGGACAACCACGTGGTCGCGGCCGGCGGGGTAGCCGCGGCCTTCAAGGCCGTGCGGGACCAGTTCCCCGACCTGGCGATCGAGGTCGAGACCGACACCCTGGAACAGGTCCGCGAGGTCCTCGACGCGGGCGCCGATCTGATCCTGCTGGACAACTTCACCCCGGCCCAGACGGCGGAGGCCGTCGCGCTCGTCGCCGGCCGGGCACTGCTGGAATCGTCCGGCACGCTCTCCCTGGAGAACGCCCGCGCGTACGCCGAGACCGGCGTCGACTATCTGGCCGTCGGCGCCCTCACGCACTCCGCCCCGATCCTCGACATCGGCCTCGACCTCCGTGAGGCGGCGCTCTGATGCTGCTCACCATCGACGTCGGCAACACCCACACCGTGCTCGGTCTGTTCGACGGCGAGGAGATCGTCGAGCACTGGCGGGTGTCCACCGACGCGCGCCGTACGGCCGACGAACTTGCCGTCCTCCTTCAGGGACTGATGGGGATGCACCCGCTCCTCGGCGAGGAGCTGGGCGACGGCATCGAGGGCATCGCGATCTGCTCCACCGTGCCCTCCGTCCTGCACGAGCTGCGCGAGGTGACCCGCCGCTACTACGGAGACGTGCCCGCCGTCCTGGTCGAGCCCGGCATCAAGACCGGCGTGCCGATCCTGGTGGACAACCCGAAGGAGGTCG
Source organism: Streptomyces sp. NPDC058665 (assembly GCF_042714995.1). NCBI lineage: Bacteria > Bacillati > Actinomycetota > Actinomycetes > Kitasatosporales > Streptomycetaceae > Streptomyces > Streptomyces sp. NPDC058665. The sequence goes on along the minus strand of NZ_JBHXRX010000063.1, from coordinate 38,930 downwards.
GCGCCGACCGGATCATCAACTCGGTAGCCGCCGTCGAGCTCTACGGCGGTCCCGCGATCGTCGTGGACTTCGGCACGGCCACGACGTTCGACGCGGTCAGCGCGCGCGGGGAGTACACGGGCGGGGTCATCGCGCCCGGTATCGAGATCTCCGTGGAGGCGCTCGGCATAAGGGGCGCGCAGCTGCGCAAGATTGAGCTGGCGAGGCCGCGCAGCGTCATCGGCAAGAACACGGTCGAGGCGATGCAGTCGGGCATCGTGTACGGGTTCGCCGGCCAGGTCGACGGGGTGGTGACCCGGATGGCGCGCGAGCTGGCCGAGGACCCGGGCGAGGTCACCGTGATCGCGACGGGTGGTCTGGCGCCGATCATCCTCGGCGAGGCGACGGTGATCGACGAGCACGAGCCGTGGCTGACGCTGATCGGGCTGCGACTGGTGTACGAGCGCAACGTCTCGCGCATGTAGGGCCTTTCTTTCGGATCAGGGCGGGTTCGTCCTCGACCGCCGGGCGGCCCGCGAACAGCCCGTCCGGCGGCCTGGCGCCCGGATCCCGGCGCGCCGCAGCTGTCGCATTTAGACGATTTTGTGCGATTCGTGAGTATCGTCGCCGCATGCCCACGCCCTACGGATCCCGCGGCGGCATGGCGTTCGGCGCAGACGAATTGCGTGTGCTCCGAGGCGCCCTCGCCGTCGCTCTCCACCCCTCTCCCCTTCCCGACGAGGACGTCCGGGCGTGCCTGCGGCTCGCCGAGTCCGTGGACGAGGCGGTCCGCGAGGCGGGCCGGCTGCGTGCCTTCCTCCTCGCCGATCTCGCCCGCTACCGCGCCGCGCTTCCCGGCTCGGCCGCCGGCTATCTGGAGCTCCTCCAGGACGCCCTGGCCGCCGGGTACGACCCACGCCCGGAGGACCTCATGGCTCTGCGCACCCTGCGCGCCGCACCCGTCGCCGCCGCGCTGCTCGACCGCTGTCGGCGGGCCGCCGAGAACTCCGTACGGGCCCGCCTCGCCGGCCGCTCTCCCGCCGCCCCCGCGCCCCGTACCCGGCTGCTCGCGCTCCAGGGAGGCCGCGGTGCGGCCGACGACCCGCAGCGGCCCAAGGAGGAGCCCGGCAAGGCCCCCGGAAAGGGGCCGGGGAAACAGCCCGCGCCCCCGCGCCGCCCGGCCGCCCCCGGGCGCCCGTCCACCGAGCGTCCGATGCCCAAGCCGTCCGAGGTCTTCCCGCCACGCCGTAAGCCCACGCCCCCACCGGAGCGGCGGGCCGCCGGATAGCTACTCTGGGGCCATGGACTACGTATCCGCTCTCCTGCCCCCCGTGGTGATGGCCGCCTTCTTCATCGGCCTGGTCGTGACGATCGTCAAGAGCCAGGGCGGCGACAACAAGGCGAAGGAGGACGCGGCCGTGGACGCGGCGATCGCCCGCGCGGAGGCCGTTGAGCAGCAGGGCAGGCCGTCCGGCGCCTGACGGCGGCACGGCCGTGGATCAGGACGTACGACTTCCGTGAGGTCGTACGTCCTTTTGTAACGTCAATAACCGGCCATTCGGACATCTCACACTATGGTGACGATGTGCCCCGTCAATTGGGAGACCTGGAAGACGCCGTCATGAGCCGCGTCTGGGAATGGAACCGTCCCGTCACCGTCCGGGAAGTCCTGGAAGACCTTCAGCGGGAACGGTCCATCGCCTACACGACCGTCATGACCGTAATGGACAATCTCCATCAGAAGGGCTGGGTACGCAGGGAAGTCGACGGCCGCGCCTATAGATATATGGCGGTGTCCACCCGCGCCGCCTACGCGGCCGCGCTGATGAACGAAGCCTGGTCGAAGAGTGACAACCCGGCAGCCGCTCTTGTCGCCTTCTTCGGGATGATGTCGCCGGCGCAGCGCGAAGCCCTGGAGGACGCTGTCCGTATGGTCAGCGGCGACCGGCCGGAAGCCGCGGACGAAGGCGCGTCCGGAGCGGCGCCGGAAGGCCCGCGGGAAGCCTCGCGGGAAGCGAGCCCCCAAGTGCCGGGCGAAGTACCGCCCGAAGTGCCTTCCGAAGTCCCCGCCGAGGGCGCCGACCGAGAGCATCCCGCCGGGCGATAGCGTCCAGTCATGTCCTCCGAGCTTCCGAAAGTCGATGTAAATGCCATCACCGTCCGGCGGGCCAGGACGAGCGATGTGTCCGCGGTCCGCCGTCTCCTCGACCCGTACGTGAGCGACGGCATCCTGCTCGACAAAGCGACGGTGACTCTTTACGAGGACATCCAGGAGTTCTGGGTCGCCGAACGCGACGACGACGCGACTGTCGTCGGATGCGGCGCACTCCATGTCATGTGGGAAGACCTCGCCGAAGTGCGCACACTCGCGGTGGATCCCCGCTTCCGGGGTGCCGGCATCGGGCGGCATGTGCTCGACAAGTTGTTGCGGACGGCCCGGTGGCTCGGGGTGCGGCGCGTATTCTGTCTGACCTTCGAAGTGGACTTCTTCATCAAGCACGGCTTCGTGGAGATCGGTGAGACTCCTGTCGACGGAGATGTCTACAGTGAGCTGCTGCGTTCCTATGACGAGGGTGTCGCCGAGTTCCTGGGTCTCGAACGGGTGAAGCCGAACACCTTGGGTAACAGCCGGATGCTTCTGCACCTGTGAGCGGCTGAAGAACCCGGAACCCTATGTCCGAATCGCGCACGTTTCCCGTGTTCTTGTGCTACTGAACCTCTGCCGGGGGTTTGTGTTTTCCTGAGAAAAGCGGTTTCCTTTCGGCGTACTGCATTTTCGATGAAAGGAAAACCGGTGGCACAGAAGGTTCAGGTCCTTCTTGTTGACGACCTCGACGGTGGCGAGGCGGACGAGACCGTCACGTTCGCGCTGGACGGCAAGACCTACGAGATCGACCTCACGAACGCGAATGCGGACAAGCTTCGTGGGCTGCTCGACCCGTACACCAAGAGTGGCCGTCGCACCGGTGGCCGCGCCGCCGGTGGACGTGGCAAGGGCCGCGCCGCCGCGGGAGGGAACAAGGACACCGCGGAAATTCGCAAGTGGGCCAAGGAGAACGGCTACAGCGTCAACGATCGCGGTCGCGTTCCGGCCGAGATCCGCGAAGCCTACGAGAAGGCCAACGGCTGAGATTTCGTACCCGTCGATTCTCCACGAAGCAATCGGGCCCGGTGGCACTCAGTCGCCGCCGTGTCCACGAGTCGAACGAGATCGGGGACACCCCCACCCCTGTCCCCGAGTCCGGCACTGCCTCCGGGTCCGTGTCCGAAATGAGTGAGAGCCGGCAGCGTCGGCTCCACCTCGCGTCCAGGCTCGGGGGGCCGCAGCCACACGGCGGCCCCCTGCTCCGCCCCCGGACCCCGTGGCCCCGGCGCCCCACCCGGCGGCTCCGGAGCGGTCATCCGGCCGTCGGCGCCGATCGCGGTCAGATCGAGGGCGATACCGCCCCATTCCAGCCAGTCGAGCAGCCCCGGCAGTTCGTCCGCGCCGCCCGCGGCCACCAGCAGCCGCATCCGGCCCCCGGCGAGTGCCACCGGCCCGGTCCCGGCCGCGTCGATACGCCGCAGCACCGCGGCGCCCGCGTCGGCGGGCAGCTCCAGAACGTCGAAACGCAGCCCGGTCAGCAGAGCGACGGGCGGCCCGGCCACCGTGGCCCAGCCCAGCTTCCGCTCGTACCAGAGGGCGCCGCCGTCTTCGGCCGACAGCGGCGCGCGGGGGGACGGAACGGGGAGAGCCATATTCGGACCAACTCCCCACCCTGGCATTGAGTTACGCAGAGTCGAAGCGCGCTCGCTCTGTGTGTACGCCGCAGGGGCGCGCGGAAGCATTCAGGAGTGCAAGGGTGTTCGCCCGTAGCGGAGCGAACGGGGGTGCGCCGCATGGAGTGTCAGTGCTTACGGGTAAGACATTCCTAGTGGGAAGGGGCGACACGCGGTCCCGGACGTCTCACGTTCGCCATCGGCGTACCGATAGCGGGGGTATCTGTCTGGCCTGCGGGAACATCGTCTCGCACCATCAGGTTGGAGCAGGTGTCGGCTGTTCGTGAGGAAAGTTCGCCGCCGACGGCGGGGTGATCACGGCGGATGTCGGCAGTTGGAATGAGCGGTCCCCGCTTGCGGGACTAAGCTGCGGAAGGACAGGGAGGGGACCGACCCCTTTACTGCCTGACCGCTCTGAGGAGCGATTAACGATGTTCGAGAGGTTCACCGACCGCGCGCGGCGGGTTGTCGTCCTGGCTCAGGAAGAAGCCCGGATGCTCAACCACAACTACATCGGCACCGAGCACATCCTCCTGGGCCTTATCCACGAGGGTGAGGGTGTCGCCGCTAAGGCCCTGGAGAGCCTCGGGATTTCGCTCGAGGCGGTCCGCCAGCAGGTGGAGGAGATCATCGGGCAGGGGCAGCAGGCTCCGTCCGGCCACATCCCCTTCACGCCCCGTGCCAAGAAGGTCCTGGAGCTGTCGCTCCGCGAGGCCCTTCAGCTCGGCCACAACTACATCGGCACCGAGCACATCCTGCTCGGCCTGATCCGCGAGGGCGAGGGCGTCGCCGCCCAGGTCCTCGTGAAGCTGGGCGCCGATCTGAACCGGGTGCGGCAGCAGGTCATCCAGCTGCTCTCCGGCTACCAGGGCAAGGAAGCCGCCACCGCCGGCGGCCCGGCCGAGGGCACGCCCTCGACCTCCCTCGTCCTGGACCAGTTCGGCAGGAATCTCACCCAGGCAGCTCGTGAGTCCAAGCTCGACCCGGTCATCGGGCGCGAGAAGGAGATCGAGCGGGTCATGCAGGTGCTTTCCCGCCGTACGAAGAACAACCCGGTCCTCATCGGCGAGCCCGGCGTCGGCAAGACGGCTGTCGTCGAGGGACTGGCCCAGGCCATCGTCAAGGGCGAGGTGCCCGAGACCCTCAAGGACAAGCACCTCTACACCCTGGACCTCGGCGCCCTGGTCGCGGGCTCCCGCTACCGAGGTGACTTCGAGGAGCGCCTGAAGAAGGTCCTCAAGGAGATCCGCACCCGCGGCGACATCATCCTGTTCATCGACGAGCTCCACACCCTGGTGGGTGCGGGCGCCGCCGAGGGCGCGATCGACGCGGCTTCGATCCTGAAGCCCATGCTCGCCCGTGGAGAGCTCCAGACCATCGGCGCGACGACCCTCGACGAGTACCGCAAGCACCTGGAGAAGGACGCCGCGCTGGAGCGCCGCTTCCAGCCGATCCAGGTGGCCGAGCCGTCGCTGCCGCACACCATCGAGATCCTCAAGGGTCTGCGGGACCGTTACGAGGCGCACCACCGCGTGTCCATCACGGACTCCGCGCTCGTGGCCGCCGCGACGCTCGCCGACCGGTACATCTCGGACCGCTTCCTGCCGGACAAGGCGATCGACCTGATCGACGAGGCCGGTTCACGGATGCGTATCCGCCGGATGACCGCTCCGCCGGACCTCCGCGAGTTCGACGAGAAGATCGCGAACGTCCGCCGCGACAAGGAGTCGGCCATCGACTCCCAGGACTTCGAGAAGGCAGCTTCGCTCCGCGACAAGGAGAAGCAGCTGCTGGCCGCGAAGACCAAGCGGGAGAAGGAGTGGAAGGCCGGCGACATGGACGTCGTCGCCGAGGTGGACGAGGAGCTGATCGCCGAGGTCCTGGCGACCGCCACGGGCATCCCGGTCTTCAAGCTCACCGAGGAGGAGTCCTCGCGGCTGCTCCGTATGGAGGACGAGCTCCACAAGCGCGTCATCGGCCAGAAGGACGCCATCAAGGCGCTCTCCCAGGCGATCCGGCGTACGCGGGCGGGTCTGAAGGACCCCAAGCGGCCCGGTGGCTCGTTCATCTTCGCCGGCCCCTCCGGAGTCGGTAAGACGGAGCTCTCCAAGACGCTCGCCGAATTCCTCTTCGGCGACGAGGACGCGCTGATCTCCCTCGACATGTCGGAGTTCAGCGAGAAGCACACGGTTTCGCGGCTCTTCGGTTCTCCCCCCGGATACGTGGGGTACGAAGAGGGCGGCCAGCTCACCGAGAAGGTGCGCCGGAAGCCGTTCTCCGTCGTCCTCTTCGACGAGGTCGAGAAGGCCCACCCCGATATCTTCAATTCCCTTCTGCAGATCCTGGAGGACGGTCGGCTGACCGACTCCCAGGGCCGGGTCGTGGACTTCAAGAACACGGTCATCATCATGACGACCAACCTCGGGACCAGGGACATCTCCAAGGGCTTCAACCTGGGCTTCGCCGCCCAGGGCGACACGAAGTCCAACTACGAGCGGATGAAGAACAAGGTCAACGAAGAGCTCAAGCAGCACTTCCGGCCCGAGTTCCTCAACCGTGTCGACGACACCGTCGTCTTCCACCAGCTCACCGAGGACGACATCATCCAGATCGTCGACCTCATGGTGCACAAGGTGGACGAGCGCCTGAAGGACCGGGACATGGGCCTTGAGCTCAGCCCGAGCGCCAAGGCGCTGCTCGCCAAGAAGGGTTACGACCCCGTTCTGGGCGCCCGGCCGCTGCGCCGGACGATCCAGCGCGAGATCGAGGACATCCTCTCCGAGAAGATCCTCTTCGGTGAGCTGCGCCCCGGTCACATCGTGGTCGTGGACACCGAGGGTGAGGGCGAGGAGAAGAAGTTCAGCTTCCGCGGCGAGGAGAAGTCGGCGCTGCCCGACGTCCCGCCGATCGAGCAGGCGGCCGGCGGCGCCGGTCCGAACCTGACGAAGGAAGCGTGAACCGGAGCTGAACCAACGCTGAGGCGAGACTGAGCCCAGCCCGAGGGGTGGGGCGCGGCCGGGCGAGCGGGGGCCGGCCCCCCCAAGCGGGGCCCCGGGGCGGGCGCGCATGTGTGTTTGCCAGACCACCAGTTAGGGGGAAGGCACAAGTGGA